>JAGBXG010000119.1 GCA_017629415.1 Pseudomonadota bacterium
GGGGGCAACGCCCCCTGCGGCGCTATTGGCGCGGCGTATGCCGGCTTGACGGCATAGCCTGCGCTCGCAAGGCGTATGCCGCTACAGCGACGGCCCGAAGGACGGCGCAAAAGCGGCATAGCCTGCGCACAATACGCGCCTACCCCCTCTGCGGGCTCCGCCCGCAACGCCCGTTGGAGCCCACTCCAAATCACGTCGAAGGAACTGAGCTTCTTTGGAAAACCGCACTGATATTTGTCTCATGAATATTGTTCCTAAAACATATCTTCTGGCTGCTGTTTTGAGTCTGGCTTTGGCCGGATGTGACAGCATTTGGACGGTAAATGGCAGCTTTGAAGAGTCCAGTCTTTCTGGGCGTATCCATGCTCCAATGGACAAAGATAATGCAACAAGGCGGTATTTCCGTCTGCATCTGCGACAGTTTGATGATACCATCGGCGGTACATTTGAAAGCTTTGATCTTGACAGCATGGAGGCTTTTGCTCGCGTACCCGAGTTCATGGAACAAAGCATGAATCGTTACTACTGTTCGCGTATCGATTATGGGTACGTGCGAGACGGTGTGGCCTATATCAGTTTAACCGACCGTGAACAAAGACATTGGACGATGACGCTCAATCTTGGGGATAAGACTTTGCACGGCGGGTTGGCGCGCACAGATATTCATCGCATTGAAATGCCATCTGACGATTTTCTGATGCCTGAAGATAAAGCCTATTTGCGCGATGCAGAGGAAAGTCATCACGCAGGGAATATGCAGATTGCTTTTGAAGAGATGGGACGATTGGGCGACAGAGCGTTGGATTGCGTCTACTATTTCAAAAGCCGGGAAATTGATTTTATCCTGCCGGCTGCTTTGAACTTAAACACATTGTGTCATCCATCGCCTCAAGAATGCCGTAATCTTCGGCTTGCTATTATCGGTATTCAGACACAACCGCATATCATTCAAAATGATTTGCCGCCACTTCAGGAAGTCATGTCGGCTTATCTCGACAGCTGTGATGTCGATGAAAATCGCATTCGCACCATTAATTTGCGCGAAAATCCTCATGTTTTTACGTCCCATTCTGAGGGGTTTTTTGTCGCAACGGCTATCATCTATGATGATTTCAATGCGGATAAAACCTGGGATAAGGCAGATGAACCGATTTATGCCATGCTCGATAGTCAGAGCCTCGTATTTTATGATCGCAAGCCGGAATCCGATGTTTATGGCTTCGCACCGGATCGGTCGGTTTATGATAAGCCTGTTATCGAACTGTCGAATATGACCGAATTTCCAGGTTGGCAGGCCTATCATGATTCTTCTGAAAACGTTGACAATAACGTTTATATCAGAGTGCTGAAACGGCTGACACCTAATCCTTCTAAATATCTCTATTTTAAGAGCATCAATATCCCTGGTAATGCGCAAACAGAACCCGGGTGTTATATTCATCCCAATTCCCCAAATCAACAAGAATGCCAGCGTCTGCTGCCCATTCTGCTGCAATAATGGGGATGATCATGAGACGTTTGACGTACTTTATCATTCTCGTTTGGGCATGCACAATTTGGTGTGGGATTCCCGATGTTTATGCCGAACAGCTGCCCGGCATTGAAGCAGATGCCGAGCAAAAACGAAAGATTGCTATTTTGCCTCACTCGGTGCCAATCTATTTTTATAAAGATGTGCCGTTTTCTGCCAATATCGATGTGATGGCTATGCGCCGTGCCCTGAACCGGCATGCTCAGACGCATCCCTACCTCGAGGTTATTTCCGCTGCCGATATTGAGGCAGCATGGCGTAACGCAGATCTGCATCAAACAGATGCCGCCATGCAGGCCGAAATTGACATGGGGTATGCACAGACTTTTATGGCCAATATGAATTTTTCTGCGGCCATGAATCTCCTCAGACGCGTCATCGAGAATTATCAAAAAGGGCTTGTGCAGTTCTATCGGCAATCGGCTGTGGCTCAGGCTTGGCAACAGTTGGCATACGCTTATATTGCCCAATATCAGGAGAGTCCTGAAACTCAATTGGATTTGTTGCATCCGGCACGTCAGGCTTTTATTGAGCTGATTCGTTTGGCACCGCATATCACAATGCTGGAAGGCCGGCAAAGTCCCGAACGCGTTGCCCTCTATGATGAAGCTCTTGAACTCTTTTTAGGCAGTTCTGCATATCGCCAAACACAACAAAATGATGCCGCCGTTCTCGCAAATCGCTTGGGGGTCGATATCTTATTATTGGCTCGCGTGGTCCAAAACCGCCAAGGCCAGTTGATGCTTGAAATCGATGAATATCAAGCAGATTCAAGAAAAATGCAGTATCATAGCATCGCATTAACATTGCCAGATGATATGAATAGGCATACTCAGGCTGCTGTGGATACCGCAACCTTGCTGCTCAATCGAATTTATAGCTGCCTTAAAGTCGTCCCCGAAATCGTGGATGAAACAAAAGATGAAAAACGTCAAAAATATGCCCTCGAAATCGGTGGCGTTTATAACGTTTTTGCACAACATCCCACCAATCAAGCTTCACATGGAATCGGCGGACATATCTCGTTCATGTACATGTTCGATGCGCACTTCTTTATCCGCGCCGGCATCGAAATCATCGAAATGATGCAAGACAAGGCGCATGAACTTTACAAAGGATTTGAGATTTATCAATTCCCAGTTGTCGCAGGCATATCCAAACAATGGGACTGGTTCAGATTATACGGCGGCATCGGCTTGAATTTCAGCTTTTCTGCACCACATATCATCGTTAAATCTACAGCCTGTAAAACATTCGGCCTAGATGATATCGAATGCAGACCCGAAGATGTCACAAAAAATCAAGATCCATTCTCTATGCAGATCGCCTTTGTCATGGGTATAAACATGGGCGCTAAATCGTTCTATGCTTCTATCGAAGGCGTGGGGTATGTCACCGCTTATCCCACAGAAAATAAGGCTTTTAAACATCCATTAGGATTCCGACTCGCTTTGCAATATTGGTTTTAAAATACAAAACAAAGGACATGTGAAAAGATAATAAACTGCAGTAAAAATGTTATCACCGTTGCTTTGTGTGCGTGACATGGCCAAAATATCTGAAATATCGAGTTGAAATGTCACAAACCTTTCTTTCCATTGGAAAACAGGGGAAATGAGTATGAAAAAATGGTTGTATCTCTGTGCCGTGAGTATTTTTGCTTTAACCGGATGCGACAGCATCATGGAGTTCGCCGTAAAAAAAGCCGTTGAAAAGAAAATGGAAAAAGAGCAGGAATTGGAAGCAATCAAGGTATTTCAGCCCAAACCGTCAGACGGTAATATCGGAGAATCTGCAAAATACTATGTTCATAAAGAGATCATGGATATGACCTATAGCGGCAGTGACAAATATGTGGCCGGTAATCAGAACATTCCATTGGAGAAAGTCCAAAAAATTAAAGTATTAAAATGGTTTTCCGGCGATATCGAAATCCAAATGCATGACAAGTCTGGCGTTGAACTCTCTGAAACCGCTGAAAATCCCCTCGAAACATACGCTCAGATGCATACCGCTTTTAGAACGGACAACGAACTCGATATTCAAACCTCCGAATGGGTACCCAGCGAGACTTTATATGTCGTCTATGCACAGGCTGGCATTCATCCCAATTTCAATTATCAGAAAAAAATGACTGTTTCTGTCCCAGAACAGTCCAAGTTAACTTTGGATATCGATGAAATTCAGAATGACTTGTTTTTCAATCATGTTACAGGCTTGAAAGAAATTGAGGTGGAATCTGACAGTAAGGTTCACGGAAGCATCGCCGCAACCGCTGTCGATATTGAAGCCAAAAATATTGATCTCAAGCTCGCAAATGCCACCCAATGCAAAATTGAAAGTGACAGCAAAAACGAAACCGACAAACTTAATATCGAACTGGATAAAGAAACCATGGAACATGGTTGCAGAATCTCGAGCAACAAAGCTGAAATTCATCTGACCATTCCCAATGACATACTCAATAAAGTCTACATCAAAGCACCCAAGGAAAATATTACAAGCGATGTAGAAATCCAGTGGATCGACCCCAATGAAGAGGAATCTTTCTTCAGCAATATTGGAAATCGAAAAGTGGTTCTCAGATCAAATACTGCTAAAATCTACGTACATACCGCCAATTCTGCACAATAAATGCACCGTTTGCCTCACGTAATAAATAGAACTGACTCTTGTCTTTTGCGCTTTTAAACAATTTATGCGAAAATGCGAATATGTGCGTTTGGTGCGCATTTTTGGAGGATAATTTTCATGGCACAAGAACAACGATTTGAACTTGTCAGCACACTCGGCCGTGGCGGTATGGCTGAAGTGTTTCTCGGCTGGATGCATTCAGTAGGCGGTTTGCGACGAAAAGTTGCGATCAAACGAATTTTGCCCGAACTCATCCAAAAACAAGGCAAACTTTTTCAACAGATGTTTGTCGATGAAGCACGCCTCGCTTTCCAGTTGGAACATGACAACATCGTGCGCGTTTATGACGTCGGTCAAACATCGAATACGTTCTTCATCGTGATGGAGTACGTTGAAGGCTTCGACCTCAAGACCATTATGGAACGCCTCCGCGAGACAAATACCGTCTTTCCGCTCGGCATCGCCATCTATATTACATTGCAAGTCTGCGCTGGCTTGGGATACGCACATACACTGACAGACCCCGATGGAAAACCTCTCGGACTCATTCATAACGATATCTCGCCACCCAATATCCTGATCGGAAGACATGGTGACGTCAAAGTCGCCGACTTTGGACTTTCGGATGCACGCTCTAATGATGTCACCACTCCCGATGGCATGATTAAAGGTAAATTCGCCTATATCTCGCCTGAAAGTACAAAAGCACCACCACATATCACTTCACGAAGTGATATCTTTTCTATCGGTATTTGCCTCTGGGAAATGCTCGCTGGACGCCGTCTATTCCAACGTAATACCGATATCGAAACCTTTAAAGCCGTCAGCACATGCACCATCCCGGATATCAAACGCATCCGCGCAGACCTCCCCGATGAACTGCTCGCTGTCGTCTATAAATCGCTCGCACCAGATCCCGACAAACGTTACCAAACTTGCGAAGAATTCTATCTCGAACTCGCTGCTGTCGCGACAAATCTCGGAATTCCCGTCAATCGCTACGACCTCAGCTGGCTCGTCAATGACCTCGCAGGGAACAAATGGAGCGAATTCGTCGGCGAAAAAGTTTCTGCTGATGTCCAAAAAAGCCTCGAAGACGAACTGGGAGGCATGTTGCCGCCTGGCGACGCTGAAATGCTGGCCGAACTCGGCGCCGGTATCTCCGAAGCCGTCGAAGTCGAAGCCAACGAAGCCGCAAAAGCACAAAATGCAAACTGGCTCGACGACGTCTTCAATGATGTCGGATTCGAAGAAGGGGCCGTCGTCTTCGATAATAAAAAAGAAAATAAAGCTGAAGAAACGGCTAAACCCACAGAAACGGATAAGCCAAAAGAAGATGCTAAACCCGCAGAAAACGCCCAAACCAAAGAAAATTCGGGCGGTAAACATGTGGAAAGTGGCAAAATTCCATTGGATCGCACAAAAGTTACACTCAATTCACCTGCGCCGAATACACCCGTGCGCGAAGTCAGCGGCATGCTGCCCAGTGCAAAATCAACTTCGGTCATGGTGTCACGCACCAAATTGGATGCCGATAAGCCGCCTATCCGCTGGCATGTTACAGCCAGTGCACTCGTACTCGGCATCGTCCTGGGCGCACTTGTAACTCTGCTGATTGCCATCTAATGCGCCGAATCGTCTGAGTGTACACCGCAAACTTTTGTGTTCACCAGCTGCAGAGAAAACAATTTTAATGGCGCGGCTATGCCGGCTATGCCGGCATACGCCTTGCGTTGCGCGGCTATCTTGCTTCGCAAAATACGCCGCGCAAAATAGCGTGATACTGGCCTGAATCTTCTGCAAAAAAACAAAATTGCAGTTTAGCATTGAGATGGGGCAGCGAAGAAAAAGATGATTTAAAGATTTCTTGGAGGCGCTTTTCTGCCTCTTTTTTTCGAAAGAAATGATAAAAAA
>JAGBXG010000120.1 GCA_017629415.1 Pseudomonadota bacterium
AACGGAATGTCAATCCGAATGATGGATGTTGGACGGTGATTTCACGTTTGTTTGTGTCGAGTGCGTATGTCAATTGTGAGTTAGCCATGAGTTGATCGAGCATCGTCCAGTTAAAATTGATACCGACACCGACTCCCATATCGAATCGGAAGAGTGCGGAAAGCTGAAGTCCGCCGGCAACATCAAAGAGCGGATTACCGAGTGATTCTTTTTCGAGTGAGCTATTACCGCCGCCGAGTTTTCCGAGGAGTTCAAATTGTACTTCTTCCGCTTGGGCGGTTTGAGATGTAGTCATGCTGGCAAAAGAGAAGAACAAGACAAACGCGAGAAGTGTTAGAAAATATTTTTTCACAATGAATCTCCTATATGCGGGCAAAACATAAAAATTTGCACCAAAACGTTTAATCGGTTTCCATAATATCATGTAGTGTTTAGTTTTATAAACTAAACCGTTCTTATTATAGCATACTTAGCAATGAATCACGATGGATAATCCCCATGAAATATCGAAAAATATGGCATCAAGCGATTTTAATGTCTGTTTGTTTCAGCCTTTTGGGGTGTAATTCTGCGCATTCTGGGGAGCTTTCTGATGGGGAAGCGTTGGTCGTATCGGATTGGCATCGCAGTGCAGAGATTCGGCGCAGGCCGTCATATGCGACGCCTGAGGTTTATCGTGCATTTTATATTCGCGCAGCGGAATCCGCGATGCGTGAGCCAGCATCTGTGTTGCATCGCAAGTTTTTTGTGACAGAACACGAGCGTGAAATGTCGTTTTCGGTGGGCGACACACGTGATGGGTATATGGTGAATGGACGACCTCTGCCTGCGCCAAGTCTTTTGCTTCGTCAGCTTCCGGTTCAATATGAGCGTGGTTTAGCCTATGCGACAACGGATATGGTTGAGTTGTTTGTAGATACAGCTCGTGCGATGGAGAAGAAGTATCCGGGTACAATCATGTATTTGGGGAATATGGCGGCACGTGAGGGCGGAGATATTCCTTATTCTGTCAGTCATAATGCCGGGCGCGATGCGGATATTGGATTTTATTTGAAAGATGCCGAGGGAAAATTCGCCCATCCTCAAAATTTACATAAGATCAATCGCAGGTTTCAATCCCGTGAGGAGGGGCCTGTTTATACGTTTGATCTTGAAAAGAACACGACGCTGATTGAGTTATTGCTGACCCATCCCAAGGTGAGAGTGCAGTTTATTTTCTTGGCCAAACATTTGAGAACTGCGATTTATCGTGAGTTAGTTGCGCGTGGCAGTTCTCCTGAGCTTTTGGAACGTTTTGAAATGAGTGTGCAAAATCAGGCTGCTCATGATGATCATTTTCATGTTCGAATCTATTGTTCGAATTCAGATATTTGTGCCGGCTGTGTAGATAAATCTGTGATTCATCCGTGGCATGAGGATCCGTTGCCCAAGCGTGAACAATGTGTTGCACGGTATGCTTCGATGCTGAAAAAAAGCAAAACAGAACCAGAGAGCAAGGCCGTGGCACTTCAGCGTTTGGCATTGCTTGGGGCTGCATCGGCAAATGAAAGTCAGATAATCAAGCATTTAGGGCACGAAAATTCGGAAGTGCGTCTGGCCGCAGCCATGGCGGCGTCTGAGCTTTCATCTGGGGTGACGCAAGCATTGGTCAAACAATTGGCGAAAGAATCCCAACCGTCTGTCAGATTGGCATTGATTCAGACGCTTTCGGGATTTGATACGGCGCAGACGCGGCAAACCTTTATGGAAGAAATCGTTCGCCGGACTTCACAAACGGATGCCGGATTTGCAGATGAGGAGATGCAAACTATCTTTCATTTCATCATTCGGCATCCCCATGCCAATAATGCGAAACCTTTGCTTGATGCCATGCACGCCGCAGCCCGGCATGCGTTAAGCGACACCAAAGCCTTTGAGGCTGTTGCCCACACTTTTGGCGTTGTCGTTAACATGGCTGTGAAACCGACACTGGCCGAAATGCTGGCTCATGCCGATGCCTGGTTTGCTGAACATGGCACTCAAACGCGTCAGCAATGGCTCATAGACGGATTTAAACGCGAAGGATTTCAAGTCACAAATCTCGAAAATGCCGATATTCCCATTCTTTTGGATGCCATTGATGGCCCGGCTGAGATTTCATTGAACGCGCAGCTGCAGCTAAAAAAAATCAGTCGGCTTAAACAAGATTCTCTAAGTTGGCCTGTGGCAGATGCACGATGGCATTACACGCGATATTTTAAACGCAGAGCTAAAAAATTCCGTATTGATTTGAGTGATCGCAATGAACGCGGCATCAAATTTGTGGCAACCGAGGAAAACTCGAGTTCTCAAAAAAATCCCTGAACCATGAGACTTTTATGATAAGTCCGAGGGGACAAGCCCACGGCGTACGCAAAGTTCTTTTGTGGCTTGAGCCCCAAAACTCGCCAAGGGGCTCAAGCCCCTTGGAACCCACCATAGATTTGATGTTTTTGTTAGTGAGCCGGGCACTGATAACACGCGTTTTTTGGAAAAATGGGGACTGCTTACCGTCAAATCTCGTGTGCAAGCACCTAAAAACTGTCAATTCATGATTCATTGTTTTTTCTAGTCTTGAAAGCAAACATGGAGCGAACTAAACTGAGGATGGGTGTTTTTTTATGTCATACATAAGGTGTTATTATGCATTTAAAGAAAATTTTTAAGCTGGTTTCAAGTCTTGGTGCTTTAGTTGGATTAAGCAGTTTCATGACGGGATGTGATGATGAATCGATAGAATATCCTATTCACGGTACCGGGGATGCGCATCGATGCTGTGTGGGATTGGATTCAGAAGCTTACGATGCCTGTATTCAGGATTACCAAGGCAGCAATCGTTGTGATGTGAATGTGGCGCTCTATGGTGTTCAAGTGCCGGATCCTATTATTCCTGGTACAAAGCCGGCCATTGAAGAATGCTGCGGCGTGTTGAGCGGTGCTGAATACGAAGCCTGTGTTGAGGATTACAAGGCCGTCGGTTCCTGCAACAGCAATATTTCCGACCCTGAAGCTGATGTTTATGGACCGCCTCCTGTAGATGAAGTCCCCGTGGATGAAGCGATGGAAGAATGCTGTGGCGCTCTTTCTGGGGAAGCTTATGAAGCTTGTGTTGAGGATTACAAGGCCGCCGGTTTTTGCGATATGAACGTGTCTTTATATGGCGTGCCTGAGCCTGATCCCAATGAACCGCCTGTCATTGATGAACCCGTGGATGAAGCAATTGAAGAATGCTGCGGTGATCTCGGTGGCGAAGCTTACGAAGATTGTGTTGCGGAATACAAAGAGGCAGGAGCGTGTACTTTGAGTTCAACCGTTTATGGGGTGCCGTCGGTTCCGCCGGATGAGGATGAATAAACGCTCAAACATACCGAATTCTTAGGATATTTTACCGGCAGTCTTAACTCTTTTTGAAGTGAAGACTGCATCATTAAAAAATTGAGGAGTCTTCATGCCTGATCTTCGTCTTATGATTTATCGCGCGATGATGTGGAAACGTCACCAAATTCGCAGTGCCATGAATCGCGATGAGCACGAGTTGCGTTATTTGTTTTTTGAGGTTTCTCGCCGGTGTAATATCAGTTGCAAGTATTGCGGCAGCGATTGTACTCTTGAGGAACGTGCGGCTGAACTCACAACCCAGCAATGGTTGGATATCATCGATCAGCTTGCTGAAGATTTTGATCCCAAACGCGTCATGATTGCAGTCACTGGCGGCGAACCGCTGTTCAGACCCGGGATTTTTGATATCTTTGCCCGTTTGCACGAACGCGGTTTTCATTACGGCATGGTGACGAATTCAACCTTGCTCAATGCAGAAGCGGCGCGTCGTCTTGTGGAATGTGGGATGGATTCGATTTCGCTCTCATGCGACAGCATTCCCGAGGTGAATGATGCCATTCGTTGTCCCAATGGTTCCCAACATGTTGTCAATGCGATTCGGAACTTGCGAGCCGCGGGTTATAAAGGCATTTTGGAGATTTTATCGACGATTACCAAGCCTTGTATGCCGCATCTTGAGGCGATGCGCGATTGGGTTCAGGCTCAAGGCATTACGCGCTGGCGTGTTGCGCCCGTTATTGCAATTGGACGTGCAGCTGAAAATTCAGAACTCGTTTTAGATGATAACGATGTGAATACGATTCTTCAATTCGTTCGTCATCAACGCCGTGTTTTGCCGGGTATGCGCGTTGAATTCAGTGAAGAAGGCTATGTGGGCGATGATTATGAAGGCCTTGTGCGTCCCTATCTGTGTCAATGTCGCGCCGGTATTAATGTAGGCGGCATTCGTTACGATGGTAAAATCGGGGCATGCCCTGAAATTTCACAAGTTTTTGATCAAGGCGACATTCTCAAAGAACGTTTTTCTGAAGTTTGGAACTCCAGATATCAAGATTTTCGTGATCGCAGTTGGACGCGCCATTTAGGACCTTGTCGATATTGCGATAAATTCAAGATTTGTCAGGGTGGTGCGATGCATTTATACGAAGATAAAAACACGCCGACAGCAAGATGTTTCTATGAAATGATAGAACGTGCAAAATCCTAATTAGCAAGGAACTTCTCATGTTTGAAACTACACAAAAGCTATTAAAATTTGCGTTTGGCACATTGGCATCATTGGGTACTTTGTTTACGGCAACAGGCTGTGATGAACATGCATTTCATGCCACAAAACTGGAAGTTCCGGAATGTTGCCAAAAAATTCAGGATGCAGGCGATGAACCAGGGTTTCGTGAATGTCTGAAACTTTATGCGGAAACCGGCTTGTGTGCCTTGTCACCAGGTGATGATTTTCCCGGACCTTCTGTGATGTATGGTCCTGAACCTGTGGATCCTACGCCAGATCCTGAATCTTGTGATTTCGTCAATCCCTATTGTGAAACACAGGAAATGGCAGTCGAATGTATCGATAATAAGAAGGTTTACAGCACTTGTTATTTTTGTGAAGCCTATAAAAAAGCCTTGTATTGTTACGATGCGGGCAATACCATTTATGGACCGCCGCCTGCCGAAGTAGGTGAACCGTGTTTTGGGGCTACTTCATACTGTGATGCCTGGCAAAATGCCGTTCATTGTGAAGATGGCCTTGTTACAAAATATGAGGAAGGCTGTTACAGGGGAGAGTGTTCTGTAGATTCTGCAGGCAATATTTCCTGTTTAAAACGCACCGAT
>JAGBXG010000121.1 GCA_017629415.1 Pseudomonadota bacterium
GCTGTGATGCGCGCAGCGCGAGTGAGGTCCAAGTCCCCCTCTCTGTTGGAGAGTGGAATTTAGGTCAAGGCGTACGCAAAGTTACAAATCGTTTACGAAGTGGTCTGTTGCGGGTACGAAAAATGGGGGAGCGGGTCCCCATTTTTCCAAAAAGCGAGTGTTATCAGTACCCGGTTCACTTACAAAAACGTCAAATCTATGGTGGGTTCCAAGGGGCTTGAGCCCCTTGGCGGGGGTTGGGGCGGAGCCCCAAAAGAACTTTGCGTACGTCGTGGGATTTAGGGGGTGAGGCTCGATATATTCCGAACTCCGCTCAAAGGGTGCTGTCTTTGGGAAGACAACCCAAAATATCTCATTGAGGTTTTGCAAAACTGGGTACTAAAATTCCCAAGTATCGATACTTAAAAATTCTACGTCCAAAATTTCGAGATTGCGTTTCCCTTTTTTCGTCTGAAGTACGGCTTCATCCCCGACGCGTTTGCCGATTAATGCGCGAGCAATAGGGCTGACAATGGAGATACGGCCATGTTCGATATCAGATTCGCTTTCTCCGACGATAGTGTAAGTCACTTCTTCGTCTGTATCGATATCCAAAAGATGAACTGTGGCACCGAATACCACGCGATCGCCTGAAAGTGTCGCCGGATCGATGACTTCAGCGGTCGCAATCAAAGCTGCAATTTCTTTCTCACGGCCATAAAGAAATCCCTGTTGTTCTTTGGCGTAAGTGTATTCTGCATTTTCGCTCAAGTCGCCGTGTGCTCTGGCTTCTTCAATAGCCTTGACATTGGCGGGTTTCTCAATTTCACGGATTCTTTTAAGTTCTGCTTTGAGCTGAGCTAATCCGTGAGGGGTCATTGGATGTCGTTCAACAGCCATGATTTCCATCCTGAAAAGGGTTAATGAATAAAGCAAAACCGCCGGAATATCTGAGCATATCCCGGCGGTCTGAAGACTTGAAATTTAACTGCCAATCTCATCAGCAGTTAAGTTTATTATATAAATCAAACTGTCCTATATAGCAAGCTAGATTCCCTGGTAAAGAGGACTCTTTTGGCTTGCTACATGCTCTTGACAATCCAGCGTTTGGGTTTTTGTTTGTTAGATTGTGAACTGCTGGAAGTGGTTTTTGCCTTAGGAGCGGAATCTGGGGAAACTGCAAAACGTGGAACCGCCGTGTCATTATCGCGGCAACATAAAACGCCGCCAAGTTCCGAAGTCCTTTTGACGACATTGGCTGCTTCACGTCGGCTATTTCTGCCGCAATCCCATGAGGGGGCATAATCCGTTTGATTGAGTGTTTCGTAATAATCTACATTCTGGCACCATCTGCATCCCAGCCTACCCTTGCACTTGACTTTATCGTCTGTATACGTGCAATCACATTTTGTCGCATCCTCAAGGACATGACAAGAATCGTGGCTGGCGCGGTTGAGAACATGACATTCGCGTTGTGAGTAATTCACCCCACATCCCAGGTTTCCGCATCCGAAAAGATCGTCTGCTCCATAAGCATCGGTCTGGCCGGAACACTGCATGTGACCTCTTGAAGATTCTCGCGTGAGATAAAATCCCGGTTCAGAATCATCCAAATCGATATTCTCGCAGCCATCCGGCGAAATGCTTTGGACTTCTAAATCACCCGTACAAACGTGAAATCCGGGCGCACATAAATCTTCGACATTACATCCTTCACCCGTAGTATTTTTAGAACTGTTCCCGGATACACGATCGCATGCGGGTTCCCACTGATGCACACCTGGAATACTCCAGCCGCCGGCACATGCCGCAATGTCGGGATATTTTTCGAGATCTCGAAAACCTTCGCGCGTACCGTCCGAACATCCGATTTTTTCAGGTTTGCCTTTGACAACAGGTCTCTTCTTTTGGGGTGGTTTGGGCGGCTTGGGCGGATCAACCTGTTTTTGAGGCTCTGCTTTTGGCGGCTCTGCTTTTTGAGGTGGACGAGGTTCCGATGACGGCTTGCGCGTTCTAGGCTTTCTTTCCTCAGGTTGTTCAACGACTTGAACCGTCTGATGATAATGATGGTGATGAATTTCTTGGTGAATAATAGGCTGAGGTTCAGATTTAGGGGAATCTTCAGACTTGGGGCCAAGGGTGACTTCTTGTTGTGTTTTTACTGAAAGCCACGGCGTTTCGTGAGAAAATGAAGTCTCAGTTTGACAACTCGTCAAAAAAAACAGAACGGATAAACAAATGCTTAAATTTAACGATTTTTTCATAAAACACCTCTCTTTCAAGGTGGACAAATCACACCGACAGTTGACGAATTATAACAATCTCAATAAAACCTGACAAAGTCAAAGTTTTGCA
>JAGBXG010000122.1 GCA_017629415.1 Pseudomonadota bacterium
ATGGATATGGCCTTCAAGAACTTTAACGGCAATTATGGAAAATTGGACTACGTTGCATGTTGGTACGCCAAAACAATCGAATACATCAATGATAAAACTGAATGTGCATACGTTTCGACGAATTCTATTGTGCAAGGCGAATCTGTCGCAACGATGTGGAAACCTTTATTTGATAAAGGATTAAATATCACCTTCGCATGGCAGCCGTTTGTGTGGAATAGCCAGTCAAATGATAAAGCCCATGTACATTGCGTCATCGTTGGGTTCAATAATAAACACAATATAAAGTTGAAAACTCTGTATCAAAACGAAATCATTTATAATGAAGTGGATAATATAAATGGATATCTTCTTGCGGCACCAAATGTATTTATTCAAGCACGATGTCAGATACTTACACCCGGAATTCCTACCATAAGTAAAGGTAGTCAACCTACTGATGGCGGAAATTTTTTCTTTTCAGAGATACAACGCAATGAATTGCTTGAACGCTATCCATCTGCTAAATGTTTAATAAAACAATTTGTAGGTGCAGATGAATTTATTAATAATAAAAAACGATACTGTTTGTGGTTAAAAGGAATTAATCCATCAATATATAGAAATATTAACCCGATCATAGAACGTTTAGAAGCTATTGCCGAAATACGTAGGAAAAGTCCTACGGCATCAGTTCAAAGAGATGCGAAAACACCTATGTTATTTACACAAATTCGTCAACCAGAGGACAATTATATTATTGTTCCACGTCATTCTTCTGAGAATCGAGACTATATCCCAATGGGATTTATGAGTCCTGATATTATTTGCGGCGATGCAAATATGATGATACCAAATGCAAACATATATTTGTTTGGAGTTCTAGTTTCTAATGTTCACATGGCATGGATGAAAATCGTGTGTGGCCGTTTGGAAATGAGATATAGATATTCCCCATCAGTTTACAACAATTTCCCATGGCCTACTCCCACAGAAGCTCAGAAAGCCAAAAATGAAAAGACTGCCCAAGCCATACTTGATGCCCGGGCTTTATATCCCGACAGTTCCCTGGCTGATCTCTATGACGAAGTGACGATGCCGCCGGAGCTTCGCAAAGCCCACAAAGCAAACGATAACGCAGTGATGGATGCTTATGGGTTTAAACACGATATGACAGAATCTGAGATCGTTGCTGAGCTGTTTAAATTATATCAAAAACTTGTGGAAGCGGAACAGAACCAGGGGGAAGCCAAGCCCAAACGCACGAGAAAGAAAAGTTAATGGTCAATGGTCAGTGGTCAGTGGTCAGTGGTCAGAAATTCTTGCTTGTAGAGTCGATTTTTCCCATCGCGGAACCTCCGCTGGGCTGTGAACGCACCATCCCTTGTCCCCTGACAAGTTATCTTGTGTGTTGACATACCGTGTGATGCCAACGAGGATCCTGTTGTGACGATTTTTTTTATTTTTTGTAAAACTTGGGAATGCCTCGCCCAAATTCAATACCGTATAACGATAGCAACACTTTGTACTATGGCAATTTGCATTGCGAATACGCCATCGCTTTTCTGTATTTAACAAGTCACGTGATTGTGCAATCTTTGTCCAAATCACGACTGTGTACGCATAAAAGCTAAAGCGCGGCGTATGGAGTCCGAAGGACGACATAGCCGCGCAGGTAAGGCGTATGGAGTCCGAAGGACGACATAGCCAGACCCACATCCGTTTTATCTTCGGAGCAGTTTTTTGCGCAGTTTTGTCGTAAATCCTTTCAACTCATCAGGAATGACAAATCGTGCAACGATACAGGCCAAAACCAAACCTAAAATGCCTGAAATCGACAAATCCCACAAAATGTTCCATGTGTGCGATGAAATATCGACCAAGTTTGCCAGCCAAAGGCCAGCATAACTGCCGCCCGCTGTTGCACACCCCAGCAAAAGACCGATGAGCATAGCCCTAATGATATTGAATGGCTTGAAGTGTACATTTTTGCGTCGATAAAAGACCACAATGCTCGTGGCTTGCATGGCCATACCCACGCATGAAGCGGCTGCAAGTCCTGTTAAACCATACGCCTGACTCAAGAAATAATAGATCGGCAATGAAATCAACGTCACAACCGTCGTTAAAATCATCGGTGTCAATGTGTTTTGAGCCGCATAAAATGCACGTACACTGACCATTTGAATCGTCCAAAAGACAATAGAAATGGCTAAAATACGCAAAATACTGGCTGTTTTCATCGTATCTTCTGGGCTAAAAGCACCGCGTTCATAGACAAGCGCGACCATGGGTTCAGCCAAAACAATGAAAAATCCAATCATTGCCATCGACAAAAGTACGACATTTTTCAAAGTTCGGTGCAAGGTTTCGGCGGCTTTATCAAACTCGCCCTTGGCCGACAATTGCGACAAATACGGTAATGCAGCTTGACCTGCAGCCTGCCCTACGATGGCAATCGGCACCAAAACGAGACGTCGGGCATAATTCAACCAGCTGATAGAACCGGCTTCCATGGTGGAACCTAAAAAACGGCCCACCCATTCATCCACCGTTGTCAAGCTCACGC
>JAGBXG010000123.1 GCA_017629415.1 Pseudomonadota bacterium
CATGTGATGTCATGTGCTTGAGCGCACACTTTAACAGCTGGCGGCTGTAGCTGCTGACCGCGGCCAGCAGGTTTGTCGGGTTGTGTAACCACTGCACAAACTTCGATTTCGGGGTGAGAAATAAGTGCTTCAAGCGTCGGTACAGCAAATGCGGGCGAACCCATGAATACGATTTTGAGCATAGTTTTATGGGGAATGAAATAGGGGAATGAAACAGGGGAATGTCTGCAATTGGCAAACTTCCACGAAGACTTGAGCATGCTAACGCATCACAAAAGTAAGACAAACTTCCGAAGATTGTGATGGCTACTGTTTTTAGGAATCTCAGTTTTTTATAAGTCTGCCGGATACTGAATGCTGAGTTTAGGGGCGAAATAGGTTCCTGTATCCCATTTCGCATGCCGGTAATGTGTTCATTCGTAAGTCATGGGTGTTGAGATTTAGGGCATGATTAAAACAGAATAACATTCATATGAATATTTAAAACAACGATGCTTGTTTATTGGTACAAACGCATTACAGCAATAGATGGTTTTTTACGTAAACAATCTATTACTTTACAAAAGACTAAATGATTTAACCACGAAATTATTTCGCAAGTTATGAACTGCCCAGTCACTCACAATGGCATCAAAGTTTGTCAGAGAATTAGAAATGAAACTTTCGTCAAAAGCCGTTTAAAGTAAAACTGTTGAAAAACAGAACGACGAAAATTTCGTTTTCAAAGCCTTCAAGACAAGCTGCGACATTTCTTGGCAGATGAGCTATATGAGCGATTAAGAGATAAAAAAAAAGCCTTGTTTCATGGCAAAATGATGGAAACAAGGCTCTGGTATTTACGTTATGAAATTTTCGTAACAAGATTTATTCAAAACATTCTGAGAATTCTGGTGCTGATGAAGGCATTAGAGCTAAAAAAGCCTTGTTTCATGGCAAAATGATGGAAACAAGGCTCTGATATTTACATTATGAAATTTTCGTAATTAAAATTCACACAACAAAAGATAATGATTTTTTCGTAATCAAAATATTAACGCTTACCCCGTCGGAATCATACTCATGATGCTTTTGACATCGTTGTCTGAAAATCTGAAGCCGATACCAAAGAAGTAATCGAAATTTTTGGTATTGATGGGGTCGTCAAAGCCAGCGGAGAGATAAAAAGTTTTTGTCCATTCCCAAGGCATAAAGAGTGAGAAGTAGAGCAGCATGGTGCCTCTGACTCTGGGGTATTCGTTGTCATTGAAAGCAAAGACATCGAATTTGAACTGCCAGTCGTCATCAAAGAGGAGGACATCACCGCCAAGACCGCCGGTATTTTCGATGATGCCGAAGCGTCCAACGAACCATCGCCATCGGCGTGCATATTGCAGACTGAATTTGACACTGTCATCATTGGTGGTGACCGTTTCGTATACGGGGCCTGTGCTTGAAGATTCCGTCATGATGGTTTGAGTTTTGGTGGTGCCTTCCGGATCCATGACGAGCCCGAGGTAATAGTATTTATCTTCGGAAGGTACGAGTTTGACACCGAAATCGACACGGAACGCGTTGGCATTGACGAGGTAATCGCCGCGTAGGGCAATGTCGACGTTGAGATCGGATATAGGACTCAGGAGAGAATTTGCGCCTTCAAGTGTTTCAGTACCTTGTTTGATGAGTGCTCGTGTTTCGGTGAGCAGAGATTCAGCTTCGTTGGCGATAGAATCATCTGAAAGGAGTTTACCGACAGTGCCTTCTCCATTTTCGATATTTTCGGCAACATTTTTGATGGAAGCCAATGTATCATCAAGTTTATCGATAGAAGACCGAAGCTGATCAATCCCGCCTTTAGTGGTATCAAGCGTATCTCCGATTCCGGATTGTAGGGTTTGGATGGTTGTTTTCAGATCTTCAACGACATCAGAAAGATCTTCGACCAGTTCTGGGATTTTTTGATTTCCGGTTTGTGCAAGTTCAGAGGCATTTTCTGTGACAGTTTCGATATGTGAGATAATGGAAGCAATTTTATCGGCATTATCAGTGGTAATGCCTTTTACGGATTTCATTGTCTCATTGAGGTCATCAAGAAGCGTGACCAGTTTGCGTTCTCCCGATTCGCTGCCAAGAACTTTTGAGAGCATTTCGGTGACATTTGAGACGTCTTCCATAATTTTTCCGGCATTATTCAGGATGCCGGTGAGACCGCTGTCTTGCATGACATTGGGGATGGCGTCGCCGTCATTAAGTTTTTCGCCTTCAAGTCCGGGGGTCAGTTCGAGATAATAGTCGCCCAAGATACCGGCCAACTGTTTAGAGATGGTGGCGCCGTTTTTGGAGTATCCACTGCCTGGTGCGGCACCGGCATAGAGCATCAGATCTTTTCGGACAGTAAATACGATATGTGCCTGGCCGCCAGAGAGTGAAATCGATTCGATTTCTCCGACTTGAATGCCTGCAATTTGGACTTGAGAACGCTGAGCGAGCCCAGTAGCATCATTAAAATCAGCATGCAGCCGTATGATGCCTTCATCCTGTCCCCAATTAGCAGAAAACCGGATGATCATTGCCACAGCCATGATCAGGCCAACGAGCAGAACAAATCCGACTTTGAAAGATGTAGAAAACTTTTGCATGAGAAACGCCTGCAATACAGGGCTAAAAAGTATTATAACTAAGACAGCGTTTATTTAGTGTATATCTACCAAATAATCATCGTCAAAAAATAGTCGAGAATGAGGATCGTAACAGAAGCATAGACAACGGCATCTGTTGTGGCTTCGCCAACGCCTTTGGCACCGCCAGATGCGTAATATCCTTTATAGCATCCAATAAAGCTGACGATAAGACCGAATACCGCCGCTTTGATACAACCACCTACGACATCGAAAGGCGTCAATA
>JAGBXG010000124.1 GCA_017629415.1 Pseudomonadota bacterium
CACTGCAATAATTTTTCTGTACTCATTGGTAAACTCCAATGTGGACATTGTCCACTACCAAGGGGATGGCCCTTTTTCAAGTGTCTATGACATTGGGACACCCCTCTTTTGTTAGTGTCCTATTTTATGGGTACAGTTTACATGAAATTTGAGACTGTTTATCACACAATAACCTTCTATTTTATGAAATGAGCGGGATGCTTTTATCCCATCATAAAGGGTGGAGTGCTTACATAAACCTACATAAAACCCGCGTAAAACCTTGTGATAATTGCGTTTTTAGTGTTGAGAGAATGAGGGGAATCGCATAATAAGGGCAAATGTTTTTGCGCAATTTCGCGCGATTTTTCCTGTCAGTTCAGGCTGTCAGTTTAAGGAGATACCATGAGCGATACCTTTGATCACATCATTCTGAATGGACGTCCCGGCGGTGGTAAATCGGAACTTATCGATTTTATTAAGAAAACTCCGCTCGATAAACGCCGTGAATTGTTCCACATTGGCGAAATGGTTGAAGAAGATGACTTCGTTTGGCTGTGGGAAAAATTCGTAGAAGACGATCTTTGGGAAGAATTGGGCGAAAAACGTATTTATTCGCGTACACATGAATTTGGTTATGTTCAGCTCGAAGATAACCGTCTGCTCGACTTGGTGGCAAAAAAATTCAATGTTGCTATCAAGGAAAAATATATGAAAAAAGAAGGTTTCTATGATGATCACACCGTGTTTATCGAATTTGCACGTGGCAAAGTCGATGGCGGTTACAAGAAAGTCTATGAAATCCTTGACGATGAAATCCTGAAACGTTCCGCCATTCTTTACATCAACGTTTCTTACGAAGAATCCCGTCGTAAGAACGAAGCCCGTTATCAAGAAGCTCTCAAGGGTTCGATTCTTGCTCACAAATTGCCGGATGAAAGCTTGGAACGCTTCAGTGCTGAAACCGACTTCGAAGAATTGACCGGTGGTGCTGAATCTGGTTACATCGAAATTCGCGGCATTAAAATTCCCTTCGTTTCGATGAATAACGAACCGGAACTCAAGAGTGGTCCCGAACTCGATGCACGCTATAGCAAAGCTTTGACAACACTCAAGAGCCTTGCCAAGTAATTTGGGGATTTATCCCGTCAGTCTTTAAGCCCTCCCTTTAGGAGGGCTTTTTTTATACCCGGAGGCATGTCTTATAGGTCTGCAAAAATTTCTCTCAGCTGTTTTAACGCCCGCCCGCGATGGGAAACCGCAAGTTTCTGTTCTTTTGTGAGTTCGGCAAAAGTACAACGCGTTTCAGGGCAATAAAAGAGCGGATCATAGCCAAAACCGCCACATCCATGAGATTCGGTTAAAATACGACCGTAAGACCTGGCTTCGAATAAAATTTCAACTTCAAAGATATGGTTAGCATTTTTATCACAGGGCTGACGATTGGCATCGAGAAATCTGAGCAAAACACCATCTGGTGCTTGATAATTTTGCAATTGATGTATCATTTCGCTGTCTCGCGAAACAAAACTCAAAGCACATGTAAAATAAGCCTCACGATTTTCAATGCCGTTCATCAATCGTATTAATTTACGATTATTTGCAGCAGTACGATCGGGATCATTATCAATATCTGGCGGCAAGGTGGCAAATCGAGCACTGTGAACGCCGGGTGCCCCTTGAAGTGCGATGACACTTAAGCCCGAATCATCGGCCAGAACATGACCGCCAAAGACATCGGCATAAGCATGTGCTTTTTTAGAGGCATTTCCCATAAAGTCCGGGCAATCTTCATCCACTTCAATGGCATGCGGAGCCGCCACAATATCAAATCCTGGCATGGACGCTGTCATTTCTTCTGCTTTATGGGCATTTTGTGAAGCAAGTATGATTTTCATTTTTCATTTTCCTTTTATTTTACGGCAATATTTTCCTGTGCTGCTGCATTCTCTTTCGCAGCAGCCTGGTCAAGAATTTTGACACGGCATGTCATATCCATACCGACGTTTTCAGGCAATGCTTCTTTTTTAATCCATGCTGTCAGCGTTGTACCGACAGAAGCCTGCATCATAATTTTCTGCCATATCCCCAATTCAGGTTTAATATCCATAATATCTGGTTTTTCGCGCAAATAGGTGGCATCGATAAGCTGTGCAGTTTCCGCGTTCCAGCATGTCATATCGACCAACACGGCACTTTGGTCTGTCAAGTTTCTGCCATCCCCGGGCACTTCAATTCGCACCCATGCTTTATCCGGTTCCATCACTGTTAAATGGGGATCGTGCGTGGGAACATGTATTTCTGATGGCGGTTCGAGTTGGGATAAGCGTTCCACAATCCAAAAATCTTCAACCCAATCATGATCAGTTCCAAGCCGTGTTTTGGGAATCCACAAACGCACACGCATGCCTGGACGCATTTGTTGCAAAACAGCATGATGAATCGGATCTTGAGCGGCATATGCATTATTGAACAATAGCAGCATGCCTCGGCCATCTTTACTGCTTTCTAAGATTTCACCTTGGGTGTTCCAACGTGAAGCATGGATGCGAAATGCTTGGCCTGCTTGAATCAATTCACCATATCCAGGCTCAATGATACGCCAGCGAACGTCCTCAAATCCGTTTAAA
Organism: Pseudomonadota bacterium; assembly: GCA_017629415.1. Next base: position 2,610 of record JAGBXG010000124.1, read on the forward strand.
ACGTGCGCAGTTTCAGGCGGTGCTGCAACATCTTCAGGTGCCCTGAAAGACATATCTATCGACAGCAGCTCAATTTCCCAAATCCTAGCTTGAGATTCCCCCCAAACGCGAATTTGTTCGCCCACTGACATTACAGATAACATTTCTTCTAAGAACGGTGTGGAACGCGCCATCGAAAGCGTTGTTTCTCCTGCATCAATCAATGTGCCTTCAATATTCAGAACTCGCAAAAAGATTTTAACGGCATCCGTATGTTTCGGTTTTTCACCCGTTCCAGGCTTAAGTTTTACATAAGCGTAACCAGATTTTGTTTTTTGGGCATTTGCAGGCATCATCATTGATTCAGACAATGCTGGCGGATTGTTCGTAGCAATCGATACATTTGGGTTGGCTTCGGACTTTATTTGCGCGGTTTCGATTGCAGCCAGCTTGGAATTGTGAATGGCAATCTCCGAACCGTCGGCTGCAGCTTGGGGGGCAGGGGTGACTGCCTGGCATGCCGTAAAACATGTGGCCATCCATAGCCAAACCAATCTTTTCATGATGATTCTCCTGTTTGTGACGTTTTGAGGTTTTCGTTTCATGACATCCTCCTCAAGCTTTCGCTAGTTTAGCAAATCCCTTGTAGAAAATGTGTCAACTATTTTTATACAGGATCATTTTAATTTATATCAGCTCAAACAGGACATTTTTTATATCAGAGCAAACAGGGCATTTTAAGTGTCGTTAAACAGTCGTAAGGTTGCAGAAGTTATGTTATTTGAATCGATGGAAGTCATTGAAAAATGACATTCCAATTTATAATGTTTTCAGCGTAGAAAATAATGGATGACGGTATTCTTATTCCTCATCAATTTCTGAAAAGCCTTCTATAAGAACAATAGTTAGGAGGAAATTTGAAATCCAACTTTGAATTTCTGAAAAGATACTGGCCTGCATTAGGGAATGTCTGAATAAAACTCGGGCGGGGCGTTGCGGGGCGCCGTCCCCGCATCGGGGGTAGCCGCGTATTTGCTTGCAAATAGCGGCGTAGGGGGCTTGGCCCCCATACGTAAAAAAGCAATTGTTCAGACATTCC
>JAGBXG010000125.1 GCA_017629415.1 Pseudomonadota bacterium
CAATCATTGGTCAGCAGTACCCCGGGTAATAAAGATATGGGCTATGCGATTAATGTGTTTCCGTATTTAGCCAAATATGATACCGAAATCCCCATCATTAACCCTCAGGCTGGTTCTAGCTTTGCGGGTATGGCAACTGGTGAATTTTATAGCGGTCTTGTGTCTGGTAATTTCCTTGATGGAGGTTCATTACCCAAAATTTACAGCGATGCGCATGGAGGCAAACTGCAAAGTTCTCCCGATTGTTCTTCTGGTACTTATGCAGACATTAATGATACTGTTCATCTCAAACTTACACTTAAAGCGCCTGCAAATGCCAAAGGATTTAAGTTTGACTTCAGATTTTTCTCACACGAGTACTGGTATTATGTTTGTACGGAATACAATGACTTTTTCTTGGCTATTTTAGAGTCTAATGCCACAGGCATTCCTCAAGATGGCAATATTGCTTTTGATAAAGAAGGCAATCCTGTGTCTGTCAATAATGCATTTTTCACAACGTGTGTTGCCCCTTCATGTTCTAGTAGTAATTTTCTTAATGCGACAGCAACTGGATGCCCAGCATCCATGCAATGCATTTCAGGCAAGTGCGGAACTGTTTATGGGACATGTCCAGATGGTAATGCTGATTTGTATGCTTTTGATTCTGATGGAGGAAAATACGAAACAAGCGGCGGTGCCACAGCTTGGCTGACGACAACAGCACCTATTTTGCCCGGCGAAGAATTCATACTCAACTTCTATATTTGGGATACGGGAGATAATGGTTATGACTCCGCTGCGATTATCGATAATTTCCGTTGGATCACCTCAGGCGGATCGGTTTCTGTAGGTACCGATTTCTCGGATGGCCGTATTTAATTTTAAGGTTTTATCGTAAAATAGCCGTGCCTTTGGGCACGGCTATTTTTGTTTCATCGCTTTCAAACCCAATGCACTGCATTCAGGACTCAATAAACGCCCAAAACGTTCCAGCTGTTGTCATTTCAAAGAAACCCAACCCTGCATCACGGTATATGCAAAGACGCAAATCATTTACGAAGTGGTACGCGATGGGAAAGCGGAATGGGATACAGGGTCCCATTTCGCCCCTAAACGCAAGTAAACAGTACCCGTCCAACCCATGAAAAACGCCTATGATTGCGGGATTCTAAAGGGGCTCAGCCCCTTTAGTGGGGTCCGGGGCAAAGCCCTGGCGTGGTTTGGGGCAGCGCCCCACTGAAAAATAAAAAGGAAATCTACGTATGCGCACTTCTCTTAAATCTGAATATTTAAAAGCCTCTCAAGGTCTTGAAATGGCTGATCTCGTGATCCGCAACTGCCGGCTTGTCAATGTTTTGAGCGGTGAAATTGAAGACGATGTCGATATTGCGATCAAAGGTGAGCAGATTGTCGGTGTCGGTCAGGGATATCAGGCATTGCGCGAAATCAATGCGGCTGGCCGTTATGTGTATCCGGCTTTGATGGATGCACATATTCATCTTGAGAGTACGAAGCTGACCGTGCGTGAAGCTGGCCGCGTGATGGCACGGTTTGGCACGGGAACAGTTGTTACCGATCCCCATGAAATTGGCAATGTGGCTGGGCTTGAGGGCATTGAATTTCAGATGAATTCGGCCAAAGACAATGGATTTATCAACGTTTGTTTTGTGGCGCCTTCGTGTGTGCCGACATTAAACGATCCTTCGATTGAAACCGCACCTTCAGATCTTAGTGTAGATAAATTGAACATGGTGGCTGAGCATTCCTCTGTCGTTGGGCTGGGTGAAGTGATGAATGTGCCGGGTATTTTGATGGGGGATGCCGGCGTTCATGGAAAGATTGAAGCATATCGCAAACGTGGTCTCGTCATTGATGGTCATGCACCCATGGTTTCTGGTCCGGCTCTGAATGCCTGTGTTTATGCCGGTGTCCAATCAGACCATGAATCTACATCTTTGGATGAAGCACGTGAAAAACTGCGTCGCGGCATGGTTGTCATGATTCGCGAGGGATCGAGTGAAAAAAATCTTGAAACACTTTTACCGCTTGTCAATGGCCGTAATACCGGTCGGCTGATGTTTGCCTCGGATGATTTGGATCCTTCAGATATGGCCAAACGTGGTCATATCAATCATTTATTGAGTCGTGCGGTGTCTTTGGGAATCGATCCCGTCACGGCCATTCAGATGCGACGCTTTCACCGGCCTCATATTTTGGCATTTTGCATCGCGTAGGGGCGATTTATGCCGGAGCTCAAGCTGATCTCGTCATCGCTCCAAACCTTACCGAGTTTATGCCTGATCTCGTGATGCATTGCGGCAATATCGTCTTTGAAAATGGTCAAATGCATGAAACTCAGGTCGATGACATGCCGCATTTACGTCCGACCATGAATGTTAAGCTTCCTAAAATTGACGATCTCCGCATTTTGGCAGCATCAGGGGACAAAATCCGTGTGATTGAGCTCGTGTCGGGTCAAATTCTGACACGTCAGACCGTTTGTGAAGCCGTGATCAAAGACGGCGAAGCCGTGGCCAGCCCCGAGCATGATTTGCTCAAAGTCTGTGTATTTGATCGACATCGAGGCAGTGGCAGTTTTGGGATGGGTTTTGTCCGTGGTTATGGCATGAAACGCGGGGCTGTAGGATCATCGGTGGGCCATGATTCTCATAACATGGTCATTGTGGGGACAAATGATGTCGATATTCTTAAGTGTGCCGGGCTGATTCGGGATTTAGGCGGCGGGCAAGTCGGTGTCTGCGGTGAGGCTTCGGCGGCACTTCCTTTGCCCATTGCCGGTCTGATGAGTGATAAAACTGCTGAAGATGTCATTGAGCTTGAAGCCGAACTCGATAAATTCTGTGCAGAAACGCTTGGCGTTACGCTGGAACGTCCATTTGCGGCACTCAGTTTTATGTCTTTGCCGGTTATTCCTGAAATGCGTATCACCGATCAGGGGTTATTCCAACTTGAACCCGGGGGATATCCCCAAAAAGTGGCTTTGTTTGCCTCACAGTGTACGTAAAGTCCCAAAAGACTCACGAAGTGGCTTTTTGCGAGGATGAAAAAATGGGAGAGCATGTCTCCATTTTCCAAAAACGCGTGTTATCAGTACATGCCAAACTTACGAAAAGCGTCAATTTTATTGCGGGTTCCAAGGGGCTGAGCCCCTTGTCGGGGTTTGAGGCTGAGCCCCAAGAAAATATAAAATTCAAACGTATCGGGGTTTGAGGTGGAGCCCCAAGAAAATATAAAATTCAAACATAAAGGAAAAAAATGAGCTTTGATACTATTGTCAATCGCAGGGGCACGGGCTGTTACAAGTGGGACAATTCTGAGGATCCCGATATGCTGCCGATGTTTGTTGCAGACATGGATTTTCAGGTGGCTCCGGCCATTACAAAAGCCTTGATTCAGCGCGTGAATCATGGGGTTTATGGTTATGTCAAGCTTTTGCCGGATTTCTATGAAGCTATTGTGCATTGGAACAAACGCCGCCACGATTGGACGATTCAGCCCGATACCATTTTGGCGACAAACGGCATTGTTCCGGCCATTTCCGCGATTCTTCGAGCTTTGACAAAACCCGGTGACGGCGTGATGATTCAGACGCCGGTTTATAATTGTTTTTTCCATGATATTGAGCAAAACAACTGTACGATTGTTGAAAATCCGCTCATTTACGATATTCCCAACCGCACTTATGTCATTGATTTTGATGATTTTGAAGCCAAAGCCGCCGATCCGAACACGCGTATTTTCATTTTATGCAATCCGCACAATCCTGTGGGTCGTGTCTGGCATCGTGAAGAATTGGCGCGCATGGCTGAAATTTGTCTCAAGCATGACGTGCTGATGATTTCGGATGAAATTCATTGCGATATCATCATGCCGGGTCATTCATACACGCCTTTTGCGACATTATCTGATGAAGTGCGTCAAAAACTCATCACATGCATTTCGCCCAGTAAGGCTTTCAACATTGCAGGGCTTCAAATTGCAGCCGTCGTGATTGACAACCCAGAAATTCGTGAACGCGTTGAGTATTGTTTTCATGTCAACGGTATATGGGGGGTCAATGCCATGGGTGTTGAGGCGCTTAAAGCTGCTTATAACGAATCCGAGGGTTGGCTTGAGGCTGTCAATGCCTACATCTGGGAAAATTATCAAATGCTTCACCGCATGATGACAGCTCAAATGCCGGAATTTCCCATCATTAAACTGGAAGGAACTTATTTGGCGTGGGTGGATTGCAGTGCACTGGGTCTGGATTCGTCAGAAATCGATGAAATGCTTAAGACTCAAGGTCATCTTTATATCAATCATGGCGGCATTTATGGGGATCCGGGTAAGCATTTTATTCGTATCAATTTGGCTTGCCCGCGAGCATTGCTCGAAGAAGGTGTGCGCCGAATTATTAAAACGCTTTGTAAACGTTAAGGCATGGCTTTTGGTTTGCTTCGGGGGTAGGCGCGTATTGGCGCAGCCAATAGCGCCGCAGGGGGTTTGGCCCCCTCCATTTTAAAAATGCTGAATGGGAGTAAGCTTCGCCTATTTGCCTGTTCGGCAAATACGGCTCCGCAAGGCCGCTATGGTTGCACCATACGCGTCCTTTTTTTATTTGGGTTTAGGATAAAACCTCAAAACGAAGCTGTATTCGTAAAATTCATTTATTGTAAATGGAAATTAAATAAAATGCATAAAATATATGATCTTTAGAATATTCATCAGGTATCATCATTTGAAAGCGAATGTTTAGACAAGGTGGTTTACATCTTAAATTTGAATTTTATCCAAAATTATGATTTGAGAACGCGGTGTGATTGTTAAAAATTCAGCAATTACATGTTAAAACGCTAGAAATTTACATTTTATTGCAGTTATGTGGTTGAAAGTAGGCATTATTTACGGCATAAAGGGCGACCGATTGGGTGCATACACAACGACATGTTGCACATACACCTTCAGATGATTTTAAAAGACACGTGATAGCATCGAGCAAGCAAAGGATTGCATGACATGCTGGCGTGAAGACAGCAGATATGGAGATAACCATGAAAAAGATTTTGGTAATGGCAGCGATGATAGCTGCAGTTTGTACAGCTTGTTCTGAAGCGAAAGACTGTGCAAATCTGAATGGTACAGAACGTTGTGATTTGTCTACAGATCATGGCAGTATGGTTTGTGACAGCAATATTCGTTACATGAATCAGAATGGTAACTATGTGGCATATCCTTGTGATCCTGGTTATGCTTGTATCAGCGGTGGTGTTTGCACGCGCATGCCGGAATGTGTTGACAGTGCAGTTCCGATGAGTTGTTCAGGCAATACATTGGTGTATTGCAGCGGCGGTATGATGCGTTATGAAGCCTGTGGAGATCACACAGTATGCAATGTTGACACAGCAACGGGTAAAGGTGCTTGCGTTGTCAAAACGGGTGAAGATAGCTGTGTGGCAGGTTCTGAACGTTGCGATATCAATGGTATGCATCAAGTTTGTTCCGATACGGGTGTTGGCGTTTTGGCATGGGTGAATTCCCCTTGCGGTGCCGGCATGACCTGTTCGGCGGGTGCATGTGTGCTTGCTGATCCCTGTGTTCCCAGTGACAAACGTTGCTATTATGACAAAGCCAGTGATTCGAACATTGTCCAGACATGTTCAGCCAGCAGAGTTTGGGAAACAAGTGCGGTTTGCAGCGGCACAACGAGTGCTTGTTCGAATGGTACCTGCGTTGAACCTGGCGCAGACATTCCCGATGATAGCGGCAGTGACTATGTCAACTGCAGCAACGAAGAATGTACGCTGAGCGATGGTTCTACCATGCTTTGCGGCGAAGCTTGCGTCGAAATGGCCGGTGCCGGCAATGAAGCTTGGTGCGCCGCTGATGGCAGCGTGGCATGTGCACCCACAAATCCTGGTGGTTCTAGCGGTGGCAACTCCGGCAGCGGCGATTACTATGATTGCAGCGACGAAATTTGCACTGAAGAGGACGATTCATGCTTGGAAGCTTGCCAGGATGCTGGTTATTCTACAGACAAAGCCTGGTGCGATGACGAATATGTTTATTGCGCAGACCCCAGCGGCTCCGGCGGCGGCAACTCCGGTGGCGGCGGCAGCTCCAACGGTCCCAGCGTTGACAAAAACTCCTGTAATCTCAGCAGCAGTGCAATTAAAGCCGTTGAACCCTTCGGAACATGCTCCACAAGCAATGCGGATTGCGAAGTTCACGTTTGCTGGTATGATGCACAGTACAGCATGAACTTCACCGAATATCTGGTCTGCATGGATCTGAGTGAATACGATCCCTCCTACGGATATATGTGGTATCCCGTGGATGGCATCTACATGCAGTGCAACAATAAATGCGACAGCTCTTCACAAGCCTGCGACAGCCAGGGCGGTGAATACGGTCAATATCAATAAGACAATTCGCATGAGCTGAATGAAACCCCGGTACATCGATTTGTGCCGGGGTTTTCTTTATCTGTTAAACGTTTTGGGCTCACAGAATGGCGCACTTTCTTCGTCAGCTGCGACCTCACTATCGCCCTTCGGGCGGTCTCTCCCACAGGGAGAGAAACCTGATTCGCTTCGCTCATCAAAGCGAACTCGAGTGTTTGATTTGATGAGCGAAATCAAATCCATTCTGCGGCAAAAA
>JAGBXG010000126.1 GCA_017629415.1 Pseudomonadota bacterium
TTTGTCATCGAGAACTTCGGAACGTTTGCAGACTTCGTAAGCGTTTTCGCCGTGGATATCCCAAGCGCCGAAGACGATATCTTCGAGTTTGGTAAGGGGGACGAAATCCTTAATAATGGGGTTTCTGTTGTCGGTACGTTTGCCGAGGCGAATGCGTCCCATCTGTGTGACGGAGCCGACGGGGAGACCATTTCCGGCGATGACATCATAAACGCCAGCGATCATGGTGGTGGAGACAGCACCGAGACCGGGAATAAGGACAGCCAGTTTTCCATTTGCAGGTTTTACGTTAACACCATTAGCCATTTTTATATGCCTTATGAGAAATGCGCGTCGTTTTGACGCGTCGAAGTCATGTCATTCAAAAATGGGGTTGCTCGACATGATGCAGCCACCTTTGAATGACGTCATTGCAATAACGAACTGTAAGCAAGGTTTATGCCAGATTAATTTTTGCCGTAAGCAGAACTGAAATTTATGAAAACAGTCCATCGGATAGGGTTGTAAAGATTTCATCGTTTTAAGTAAAGATTTAACTGAGATGTTTCCTTGTGTTCAGCTTTTTCCAGGCTGGTATGCGAGTTATGCTTGTTTAACAAAGATTGGAACAGGATTATCACGGGTTCAACGTATGAGGGTTTTGTGTTATCAGACAGCAGAAGACTTCTTTTGTGGCGGAATTCTGAAGTCTTTTGTGTATTTTTTTTGAGTTTAAAATGATGATAGATAAATTCAATCTGGTGAAAAAACACCCTTTGACTTCTCATGATAATATCGAAGTTCTTACTTGCGGCCCCAAACGTGAAGGTGAGGCATCGATTTATCTGTTTTCCGATGTTCTCGAAGAACTCGTTTTTAATGCGCATCAACGCAGTGCGCGCGGGATGCTTCTTGGACGGATATATGCTTACCCAAAATTGGATAAAGTTTCCGCAGGTGTGGATAAAAAAGACCTCGAAAGCAAAGTTTGGGGTGAGTCTCCTGAAGTGAAAAAAGGAAATTCTGAAAAAGGGCAAAAAAGGCCGCAAATGTATATGGAAATTGCGGCATTCAAAGATATCTATCCGACAGAAGATGCCTTAGATTATGGGATGTATCTGCGGCGGCATCGAGATTTCAGAACCGATGACGGAGAAATTCTTGTTCTTGGGTCTGTTTGTATGACGCCGAAATTGCATGAATTGACACTTGAAGATTTGTTGTTTCAACGTACCTATTGTGCTGAAGCCTATCAAATTGCTTTATTCGTCAGTGCTGATGGTCGTGATGCTCGCATTTTTGTACTTGATGAAATGCTCCATGCATTTGTCGAAGTTGGATATCAGCTCGTTTGCTCTAAAAACGATGTCGAGAAGTAAATTTGAGGTGACCGGGTAAGCAAAGTCTTTTTTGGGATATGCTTTGCTGCGCTTTCTTCGTCAGCTGCGACCTCACTATCGCCCTTCGGGCGGTCTCTCCCACAGGGAGAGAAACCTGATTCGCTTCGCTCATCAAAGCGAACTCGAGTGTTTGATTTGATGAGCGAAATCAAATCCATTCTGCGGCAAAAA
>JAGBXG010000127.1 GCA_017629415.1 Pseudomonadota bacterium
CGGCGTATTTTAAGCAAACCCAAAGAAAAAGATTGAAATCTGAGTGGGGCGTTGCGGGGCGGTAGCCCTGCATCGGGGGTAGGCGCGTATTTGTCTCAACAAATAGCGCCGTAGGGGGCTTGGCCCCCTCAAAAAATTTTTCAAATGGATTAAAATGACAAAAGCTAAGGATGCGGCATAACAATCCATGAACCGGGATTGTTTTTTTCAACTTGCGAGACTTCAATATGGAGGAAATCGGCTAACATTTGAACGATTCTAGGTGTGCAGAAGCCCCCCTGACAGCGGCCCATGCCCGCGCGAGTGCGTAATTTGATGCCGTCTAGTGTAGCGGCTCCGGCCTGAAGCGCCAATTCGATTTCAGCTTTGGGAACGACCTCGCAACGACAAATGATGTCGGCATAACTCGCGGTTTGAGCCACTAATGCCTGTTGAACCTGCCGTGTTGCAAGTGAAAACCGCGGCTGATGGGGAGAAATGGGGGTAAAGGTTGGATTCGGAATATACGCCAAACCCTCAGATGTCAGGATTTCATCAACATATTCTGCAATGGCAGGTGCCGCAGTCAGGCCTGGAGACTGAATACCTGCAACATTGATAAAGCCTTTCGTTTGCGATGGGCCAATGATGAAATCATCGGTCGTTGAAACAGCTCTCAAACCAGCAAACTGCGCTATCGGCTGCAAAGGACCAAGTTTTGGACAAATTTGGGTCACAGACGCCGTAATTTTGGCATAACCCTCAGGTGTCGTGGATAAATCATTGAAATTGTCCGTATTTTCAGCCGTTGGACCTATCATCAATGTATGGTCAAACGTCGGAATAAGCAAAATACCTTTCGATTCCGGCGTAGGCAGCGGAAAAATCAATCGTTTGGGCTGCCCTGTGATATGCTTGTCTAATAAAAATTCCTGACCTTTGCGCGGACGAATTTCAAATGTCGGCGAATTTATCATCTGATCAATATGAGCTGCATGAATTCCGGCTGCATTGATCACAAAACGCGATAGGATTTCAGACTTTTCACCGGTTCGCGTGTTCATGATTTGCAAAAGTAAACCATTTGCCGTTTTCTGAATGCCGGAAACTTGAGCACAAAAACGGAATTTTATGCCATTAGCCATGGCATTTTCCATCAGTGCAAAGGTCAATTCATAGGGATTGATGACGCCAGCTGTCGGTGTAAATAAAGCCATTTCTATATGCTCTGAAAGCGATGGCTCTTCCATGCGAATTTTATCTTTATCCCAGATTTCATAAGGAATACCTTTTTGGGTACAAACATCGGCCATCGCCTTTATTTTTGCCTCGTCTCCGGGTGCCTGTGCAATCACCAGTTCGCCAATACGACGAAATGAAAATCCCAGTTCTTTATGAAGCTGTTCATAAAGGGCATTGCCCTTAAAATCGAGTTTGCCCTTGAGCGTATCCAGTGACGTTTGATGACCCGCATGCACGATGCCTGAATTGGCCTTGCTCGTGCCAAAACATGCTTCAGCACTTTGCTCAACCACAAGACAATTTAACTTTCTTTTGGAAAGCTGACGTGCCATAGCACATCCCACAACACCAGCCCCAATGATAACAACATCTGTATGCATGTTCTTTTCCTTAATTGTGTGTATTCTTTTGGGGCTCCGCCCCAAACCCCACGACGGCCCCACGGCGTACGCAAACTTCTTTTAGGGCTCCGCCCCACCCCTGCCAAGGATCTGAGCCCCGAAGGGCGATAGTGAGGTTACTGCTGAAGATGAAAGCGCGCAATTCTGCAAGCATAAAACCGCTAAATACCATCGCAAATTTACCTCAGTTTGTGATAGTATTGTATGGGGTTTTATTAACTTTTTCCTATGGAGGTCAGATCATGGCATCAGGAACAGCACAGGTTAAAGCAAGCTCTGGTCTTAATGTTCGCAAAGGCGCAGGAACGCAGTATTCCAAGATCGGCTGGCTGTCGAATGGTACAAAAATCAGCTATCAAGCAGAACAAAA
>JAGBXG010000128.1 GCA_017629415.1 Pseudomonadota bacterium
CGGGCATTGGAGCATTCTTTGTGATGGATAGCCGTCCTAATCGTGCCAGAGCTGATTTAAGAAATGATGTCGAAACATTGCTTCATACGCAGCGCATGCGTGCAACGAGTATGAACGTTGCCACATATGTGCGATTTGAGGACGGAACAAATGGGAAAAAATTTCAACGTGTAGTTCCTAGAATTGGCGATATTTCGGTTTGTGTTGCAGATCCCAAAGAACAGTACAGCATTCGTTATTCCAATAATGGTGCGGGCGAAGGCAATAATGTTGCCATAGATTTAATCAGTAGTGGTAAATTTAGAACATTGGATTCTACAGATTCATCCAAATACGCTGGAAATATTGTTCGAATGGATGGAAGACTGTTCAAAATAAATGTAGAAGATGGTCAAACCAAAACTGGTAGTATAGATATTGGAAAAACATTGGTGATTTGTTTTCAGCCTAATGGGCAGGCATCTTTTATCGTTGATAGTCAATTTAAAGATGATGCCCGTACTGCACTCTTAGAAATAAGAAAAGAAACGACACCGATAACACCTGAGACATTTTTGATTGAAGTGACAAGTCTAGGTGCAATTCAGTCATGGTCTGAGCTTAGAGATGATTGATAATATAGAATATTGTATTTGAGTTGTGCGTTTGTCCTGCGGATAGATTGAATCGGATAATGCTTTAATTGGCTTACAAGAGGTAACCGGCAAATTTATCGTGTTTCTAAAAAAAGCGCTAAGACAGGGAGTGTTGCGCATGAACAAGCACCAGGGGAGTTTTTTCAGACGCTGGAAGCATCGTTTTATCGGATTGGCTGGTGCGTTATTATTTTGTCTGCCTGCTCAAGTATTTTCCCAAAGTACAGAGCTGACAAGTCAGGATAATCATGCTTTGCTTTATGCGCATCAGCTGGGGTTTACATCGAGCGGTGCGCCAAGTGTTCGCATTCGTATTGCGGATGGTCTTGAGAAGCTTCGATTTGTTCCTCAAGGGGATTTTCGTGTGATGCCGGCAGGCAATGGCGGTGCTGTCATTGAATTGAAAGGCGGGCGTGTTTATGAGGTAACGCTTAAAAATGCGCAGCCTGGGCATTATCAGCATGGCGTTATCATAGGCAGGGCTGAGTCTGTTGAGGCTTTGGATGACAGTCGTACAGAGTGTGTGGCGCGTGGTTTTGATTGTGAAATTGTGCCGATAGGTTCAGTTTTTGCACTTCGAGGGAATGTTTTTGACAATCGTGAAAATATTTTAATGACGCGGCGCACAGCGGATATGACAACAGTGCGTAAGCTTCAGAAGTTATCCCAATTGCCGATAGATTCTTCAGTAGATAGTCATGAGATTCATAGTGAGCTGCTGACATATCCGACAGCACAGATTTCATTTCGTGATGAATCGGGGATGATTCGTGTTTTGCATCAGAATTTGATGTGGATAGAGCTGCCTGAGTCTGGTGCTAAGCTTTATGATATCATTGGTGAAGATGGCAAACCTCATGCATTGGTCATCAATTCTAAGCTGATTGTGACACCGGATCAGAACGGACGATTGGCGGTAGTTCAGTCTGCCGATATTGAGACGGTATTGCGTGGCATTGTGCCTGCTGAGATATTTGCAAGTGCGCCTGAAGCGGCTTTAATGGCTCAGGCCATTGCGGCGCGCACGACGTTGATAGGGCAAGTGGGGACGCGTCATTTTGCGGATCCCTGGCATCTTTGCAATCAGCAGCATTGTCAAGTTTATCGCGGATTATCTGGGGCTGATTCGAGAACTGACAAGGCAATTGAGAAGACGCGTGGCCAGGTGATGTTTTCGGATAAGAATTTGGTTCAAAGTTATTATAGCGCGCATTGCGGCGGCATGAGTGCAGGCAGTTTGGAAACTTGGGGGCTTCCGGAGCGTTCTTATCTTGTATCGCGTTCGGATGATGCTCAAGAAAGAGGAGCGTTTTTTTCGAATGATGCTTCTTTTTTAGCCTGGTGGCATGACAGTTCCAAAGATTATTGCGGTAGTGCGCCATCGGGTGTCAAACCGTTTGCTTCTGCAAAACATGCGCGTTGGAGCAAAGAAATTTCGATATCTGATATTGAAAAATCCCTCAAGAAAGCAGGCAAATCTATGGGGCGGATTCAGGAAATTCAGATTTTAGAGCGTGGGGAAAGTTATCGCGTGACGCGCATGAAGCTTGTCGGTACTGAGGGTGAATATGAAATCTCTCGTGAATTGCCGATTCGACGTTTTTTGGGAGGGTTAAAGAGTGCACTTTTTGTGATGGAAGTGCGCAAACGCGGTCAGTTTGTGGAATCTATCAGTCTTAAAGGTGCAGGATTTGGACATGGTGTGGGAATGTGTCAGACTGGTGCGATAGGGATGGCTCAGCGTGGAAAAACGGCTGTTGAAATTCTGCAGCATTATTTCCATGGTTCGCGAATAGAGACCTTGTGGTAATGCATTCATAGGAGAGGATATGAACGTTTTAATGGTGGCATCCGAAGCAGTACCTTATGCCAAAACGGGTGGTTTGGCAGATGTTGCAGGTGTTTTGCCTAAATTTTTGCATCAGCTGGGGCATGATGTGCGTGTTGTTATGCCGCTTTACGGGAGCATTGATCGCGAGAAATATCAAATTGTTCCTATGCCAGGGGCATTAGGTGTCTGGATGCGAGCGATGGGGGAGTTATGGTGTGAGTTTTTTGAATCGCGTCTTCCGGGTTCAGAAGTTCCTGTTTATTTTATTGCTTATGACAAATTTTTTGCGCGTCTTGGGCTTTATAATGAGCCTGACGGGCAAGGTTTTATGGATAATGACAATCGTTTTGTCTTTTTATCTCGGGCATCATTGCAGTTATGTAAAAAATTACAATTTTCTCCGGATATTGTGCATTGTAATGACTGGCACACAGCGGCAGTTCCCATATTTTTGAATACGGTTTATGCCCATGACGATGTGCTTGGCCATACGGCATCTTTGCTGACTATTCACAACATGGAATATCAGGGACGTTATTATGCCGGTTTGATGGATGTTCTTGATATAGGATGGGAACATTTTAATCATCTTGAGCTGGAATGGCACGGGCAGTGCAATTTGCTCAAGGGTGGGATTTATCATGCAACATTGTTTAACGCTGTGAGTCATGGTTATGCATCAGAGATTTTGACCTCGCGATTTGGTCATGGGCTTGAAGGTGTTGTGCAAGATCGGTGTGAAGCATTGCGCGGTGTTCTCAATGGCATTGACTATGAGGAGTGGGATCCTTCGCGTGACAGGCATATTCCAGCGCATTTTGATGTGGATGATATGTCTGGTAAAGCGGTGTGTAAAAGCGCGCTTCAGGCAGAAATGGGGCTTTCTGTTCGTGATGATGTGCCGTTATTTGGATTGGTTGCACGTCTTGTGGATCAAAAAGGCATACGTCTTTTGGCTGAAATCTTTGAATCTTTGATGGATTTGGATTTACAGGTTGCACTTTTGGGGAGCGGAGAGTCTTGGGCGCATGATTTTTTCCGTGAAATGTCATGGAAATATGGCGGAAAATTTGGATGTTATCTTGGATACAGTAATGCATTGGCGCACCGTATTGAAGCAGGCAGTGATTTCTTTTTGATGCCGAGTGTATTTGAGCCTTGTGGTTTAAATCAGCTTTACAGTTTGCGTTATGGCACATTGCCTATTGTTCATGCAGTGGGTGGATTAAATGATACCGTAGAAAATTTTGATGCATATCATCACAGCGGGACAGGATTTAAGTATTACGATCATACGGCTGGTGCGCTATATGACACGATAGGGTGGGCATTAAGTACGTGGTATCATCGTCCTGAAGATATTTCGGGGTTACGTCGTCGTGCCATGGTGCAACGATTTTCCTGGGAAGATTCAGCAAAACAGTATGCGCAGATTTATGCAGAAGCCATTTCTCGCAAGCGTGGTTAAGTGCGTTTTTCGGCTTTTAGTAGTCATGGTATAAAAAGTTTGCTAGATTATTAAGTTTTGCGCCCAAAGTTGAGTGAAGATGGGGCAGATATTGCCGCATCGAGGGCAGATATAATGTCATTTCAGGCAGGAAGTATTCATGGCTTATCTTGATCTTGAGCTTAAAGAAATCGAAGTGGAGTATATCGCTCCGCATGTTTTATCGGGCACTGAGCGCATTACGCTTTTATTAACAGTTGTTCGTGGTGCGCGAGGTCGTCGCAAGCTTTTAGGTGAGGCATTTGCGCGCACGGTATATCAGCCGATTATTCATTTTAAGGTTTTCGATGAAGTCAGCGTTGAATCTTTATTTTCAAGGTTTTTGCAGCAGCTGATTCATCGTGGTTATCGTCCGATTCAGTATCGCGAGCGTGATTTAGATGATCATCTTTCGAGTTGGAAGCCATGTGATCTTTCGGGTCTTGATGATACCGATTTGAAACGTGGTGAAGAAGCTGATGTGGAATTTGGTGAAAATTTTGAGGATTTTTAGTTACAAAAGTGACAATTGATACGAATAAATTGGCATCGTTTGTCGTTTATTCTTGTCATTTTTTTAAACTATGACATAAGTGTCATAGATTTGGCGCTCTTTAGTAATAGAAGTCTATTACACATTAGAGCGTTTTACTCTAGGAGTTTTCTAATGTTGAATATTCGTATTTTTGTGGTTGCAGTTCTCATTTTGTGCTTGACGGGTATTACCGCATGTAAAAAAGAAGAAGCAAAGGTGGAAAGTGCTCCTGCAGCAGAAGCCAAGGCTGACGAAGCCAAGGCTGATGAAGCCAAGGCTGATGAAGCCAAGGCTGATGAAGCTAAAGCTGATGAAGCTAAAGCTGATGAAGCTAAAGCTGACGATACCAAAGCTCTTGATGTTGACGGCGTTGCAGCTTTCTTTGAAGGCATTGGTAAAGTTGCCGAAGAAGCCAATGGTGATTGCGATAAACTTGGAACAGGCTTGAAAGCTCTGTTGGACAAAGATCGTGATGCTTTGACTGCAGGTATGAAGAATCTTGCTAAATTGGATGAAAATTCTGAAGAAGCCAAGAAGCTGAATGACGTGATGGAAAAAGTTATGGCCGATGACAGTGCTTTGAGCAAAGGCACAGAAGCTTGCAAAGAAAATGAAAATGTTGTTGCTTTCAATGCTGGCATTTTAGGCGTTATCATGGCTGCCGCTGCTGATGCAGCTCCCGCCGCTGATGCAGCTCCCGCCGCTGATGCAGCTCCTGCCGCTGATGCAGCTCCCGCCGCTGATGCAGCTCCCGCTGCTGATGCAGCTCCCGCTGCTGATGCAGCTCCCGCTGCTGATGATGCCAAGTAATTCATTCAGGTTTGCATGAGATGATATTTAAAATTTGAATATCAGCTTAAATGTTTAAAGGCGGTTTTAGAAACCGCCTTTTTTTATTGCGTTTTTTTTGCGTATCGAAACTTTTTATCATCAGATGCGTTTTCTCATGGGTCACAAAGTATTTGGTGCTTGATTTCTATGTGAAATGTCATCTTTTCATGATGAATAAAAATGGTTTAGAAATTTAAAAATGAAAGTTATGCATTTCAATATGCTTCGGCATCAAGTATTTCATTGAACTTGTGTTTGGCATTGATTTTGATGCTTCTTTTTTGCAGGTTTTCTCTTTTGAGGTTTTACTTTTAAGGTTTTAACGAATGAAGAAAATGCATCGATTTTTTATGATTTTGCTGGTTTTTATGGGAGTTCGTATGCCTGTGATGGCTCAATCTCCTGCGCAGAGTTCAAAATTGGAGGCATTTTTCAATGCCATGCTGCAAGCTTCAAAGCTTGAGACATGTGAAGAAACCGATCAGGCTTTAAAAACGATGCCTCAGGATATGCTTGAATCGGCAATATATGAGCTCAAAACATTGACGGATCAGGCGGCTGCCGAGCAATATCAAGCCAAATTGCAGGAAATGATGCGTTTAAGCGGACGTTGTCCTGAAATTCAGGATGCATTTGCCCAGCGTCTTTCACGTTTATTTATTAAAGTTCAAGTGAATCGGCCGGTTGAAGAGGGGGCACGTCTGAAGGCAATAGAGGATTTAAAACAGTTTGCTTCAGAAAGTTTTTCTTCCATAGTTGCTTCAGACTGTGTCAAGTCGGCGCAGAATTTTCAAAAAATATCCTCTGAATTGTGTTCTCGTGCACTTGTTGGTTTTAAGACGGTTGAACGAGCTTCGTTAAATGCGAGTGAACAAAGTCAAATTGCTGAAAAACTCGAGCAAGTCATGGTTTTTGCGCAGAAATGCCCTGAATTTGAGGAACAATATCGACGTTGTTTGTATGGTAAAAGAGAAACGGAAGATGATTTGCCGTTGTCACGTATTGAACCTTTTTTGATTTGGGTTGAGGGTTTACAGCGTTTATTGTCATCTCATGGGTGTTCTGGGATTGACAAGGCGATTTCAAACTATGCAGAAACTGAGCAGTTTAATGCGGCCAAGCGTGCCTTATCTGGAATTAGGCCTGCACAATTTTCGCCTCAAGATCGTCAAGTTATCAAGGTCAAGATGAAAGCGGTGTATCAGGCATTGCCAGGGTGTGAAGCTGCTCGTATGGGGATTGATCGCGCCATTGAATCCATGTTTTGAAGCCTTTGGGGTGTGCATGAATCGGTTGATATTGGGTATTTTATGTATGGGGATGTGTCTTTGTGCCTGCGAGCGTCATATGAGTGGTGACGATCCTCCGCTTAGGCCATTGATTTATACGGAGCTTCCGCCGGAAGAAGTTCAAGAGCCTGTGGTTGAGGTGGAGCAGCTTCGGAATATAGCCCCGGAAGATTTGGGGTATGCATTGTTTCATTCTTTACTGGAGCATGATCGTGCAAGCTATGAGTCTATGTTTATTTCTGGGAGTGCGCTTTCAGCATTGATTCATTTGAAGCCGGAGGCAGCAGAAAAGGAATCGAAAACGATTTTGCGCAAAAGCGAGCTTTTATGGTCTTTGTTTGCGCCAACGCTTGAAGCAGAAGAGCCGCTTGGCGGTCTTTCTTCGAGGCTGAAACTTGTTGAGTTTCGTCTTGGTAAAGGGCGTAATCTTGCTGGTAAGATAGCATCTCCTGAACTTGATGAACTGATGCAGCACTGGGGGAATGAACTTCGGATTGAACTGGCGGACACGAACAAGATATTTACGATTCGCGTACCGAAGATTGTCAAAACTCCGCAAGGTTGGCGGATTGCTCAGCCTGTAGAGTTAGATCGCACGCTTCAGCTGTTTTTAGAAAGCGGCATGCATTTAAAAACGGATTTGTTGACCAGCGAGCATTATCCGATGCCTTTGGAGGTTGGAAATTATTGGAAATACCGGATAGAAAAAGGCCTGGGGCATGTGGCGGCAGACGTAAAAAAGGCGTCTCAAACAGGTCATTCGGAATCCGATAAGCCTATTTTGGAACCTGCGACGGTGACGGATATGATTACAGATGTCATGCATCGTCAGGGGTATTGGATTGTCCAGTTTGAGCGGACTCTTTCGGAGCCTGAACGTCAGGGTGAAGAAGGTCCTGAGGTCAAATCGTTCAGCTGGTTGGTGACACCGCGTATGATTTTGCCGTGTTATCGGGATTGTCGTAATCATGTGGATGATGTGGGGTATTTGTTGGGGTATATTCTGCGTCAGACACCGATTTTTATTTTTCCGATAGAGAAAGGTCAGAAATGGAGTACGGCTGGTCAGCGTGAGAATTATGCGCGTTATGAAGTACGAAGTCAGCATGATGAGCCGATTGTGGTGCCTGGCGGTTCATTTTCAGGGGCATATGAGATATTTGGATCTATCGAAGAAGGTCGCGAGACGCGTTATTTTGTGCCGGGTACAGGGATTGTGATGCGTACCGTGCGAAGCGGTGTTGGGCAGAAACATGAGGTATTGATCAAGCATCGGCTGATTTTATAACCGTATGGTAGGTTTGAAATGTATGATTTTTATGTATGTATAAAATATTAATATTTCGTTAAACTTTTGTATAATATTTAAAAGAAGACGAACATTGTGATGATTTCTACAGTTTATATCCAGGGGATTTAGCGTCTAGAATTTTTGTGTGGACTTGGGTGTTGCCGTACGGGGCGTTGCGGGGTGTCCCCGCATTGGGGGTAGGCGTGTATGTGCGCGCGGCTATGCCGTCCTTTTAGTCCGGCATACGCCTTGCGTTGCGCGTCTTTTTTGCGTTGCAAAATACGCCGCGCAAATAGCGCCGTAGGGGGCTTGCCCCCCACGGTGTACGCAAAGTTCTTTGGGGGCTCCGCCCCAAACCCCGCCAAGGGGCTGAGCCCCTTGGAACCTGCAATGGATTTGATGTCTTTGTAATGAGCCGGGTACTGATAAC
>JAGBXG010000129.1 GCA_017629415.1 Pseudomonadota bacterium
CATCATGGGAATGCTTTTATTGCGCAGTTCGCTAAACTCTCAAAATATCGCCCATATTTGTACTTCTCATGTCTGACTTCAATGCTCAAACGACACCTGCTCATTCCAATATTTCTCAAGGGCTTTCTGAGAAAGCCCCTACTCGAAAACTGTTGGCTGAGATTCCCGAAGTTTTAAAAAACAAATATGAGTATATTGAAAAAATTGGAAAGGGTTCACAAGGTCAAGTATGGCTGGCCATACGCAAGACTGATGGGGAAAAAGTTGCCATCAAACATCTCAATATTCATTCCGTAACCACATGGAAACAGTATGAATTATTCCGACGTGAGGCAGAAATTCTGGCTTCTATGGATTGCAAAGGCGTTGTACCCTTCTACGAATATATTGAAGATTTAGACACCAAACCGCCGCATGTTTGTATTATCCAGAAATATATTGAAGGCCAAACATTGGCCGAAATGCTTAACTCGAAACACAGATTCAACGCAGAAACGATATATGATATCATCGCGCAAGTTCTCAAGATTTTGCAAAATTTGCATACACATACGCCTCCTGTCATTCACCGCGATATCAAACCCTCCAATCTCATATTAACCTCAGCAGATAATGGCAGTTATCAAGTCACATTAATTGACTTTGGGGCTGTCGCCAATCCCCAGGTTCAAACCGGAGGCTCCACAGTTGCCGGTACTTTTGGCTACATGCCACCGGAACAGCTGATGGGACAAGTGGTTCCCGGAAGCGATATCTATGCACTCGGTGCACTTGCCGTTCAAATGCTCTCAGGGGTTTCGCCAGCCGATATCGAAATTTCAGGCTTTAAACTCATGATTGAACCCTACCTCGAGCATGTGCCCAATCATATCGTCCAAGCCCTCACCCAAATGCTCGAGCCTGTCCTCAAAAATCGATTGTGCGACTACAATGCCCTCATTGCACTCTTTAAGGCACAATCTCAAAACCAAACCCCATCTTTTATTAAATCTTTATATAAATATGGTACTACAGATTTTAAAGACATAAACTATCTTTGTCAGGATGGCAGCTATGAAGTCTGGCAAAACCTCGATATTTATAACCTTCCTGAAGCCATCAAATTCTGGAACGGGAAAAATCAAACTGTTGAACATATTTCCGTTCTTCTCAATGTTTCCGATGAAATCAAAGATTTAAACATCATAAGACCGCCAGAAATTGCATACGCAAACTCTAGAGATACTAACGGAAAAGTCGAACTATTTGGAAATTCAAAAAGTATACTAGCACTCTTCTATATATTTTCATTTCTAGCAGTATTCATATCCTTAGTCGGGGGAATATCTCTTATACTTACAATCTGTATTGTTATATTACTTTCCCTAATTTTCTTCTTATTTAGATTTTTTACACAAACAAGTTTATTGGAAGCATCATCAGCGCTTAGATTGATTAAACTGAACAAAGGCACGTCACAAACCCATCTCAAGTATGAATATATCCAAACACTTAAACAAGGTGTCAAAGCTGTCGGCAGAATTATAGATATTGTTTATCAATCTGCACAAAATAATGACATTGAAATTATCGATATTATGCCTGTAACCGATAACGAATTTATTCATGCGACTGGCAACCATTTATTATCCCCTAAATTTTTTGTACACCATCCGCCAAGATTTATTATTTCTTATCAATTCCAAATAAATGGCAAATCTTTACAAGGTCAGCTTGTGACATCAACCTCTCCAGAAGAACACTATAAAATCGGTGATCTCCTCACACTTGTTGTCAATATGGATATCGGAAAACCTGATAAATTTATATCTGTTCCTTATCCCTATCCGCTTGATGACATGACATTCCCAGATGATATCATTTATGAAGGAGATTGCTGATTTTTGATGACTGAAAAGACTTAACCTCATATTAAAATGATTCCATAAGCTATGCTACTTCTCATATTTCTTGCTGCGTTTGCTATCTTTTGCCTGCAAATCGCGCTTCATATTCGCCATATTCGTCGCGCTCATCCGGCGTGTTTGAAAAAACACGAGATAGGGCCGCGTTTGAAGCACACTTTGAAAATGGCTTTTGGGCAAAGCCGTGTGCGCGAACGATGGTGGGGTATCTGCCATACCGTCATTTTTTATGCGTTTCTCGTCTTTCTCACAAGCACAGTGGAGTTGCTGATTCAAAGTGTGTGCCCTCAATGGCAGCTTCGTTCATGGCTGTCCGAGGACGGTGCTGCCCTCGTTCATCTGATTCAAACTTATTTTGCCTGGATGACAATCGCTGCCCTCATCGTTGTTGGCATTCGACGCAAGATTCATAAAACCCAAATTCATCAAACAGCTGAAGCTTGGGCCATCCTGGGCTTAATCTTCGGCATTATGATGGCACATCTTGTTGTCATGGCGGCAAACATTGCCCTTGGCCATGAAACCGCATGGCTGCAAACACTTTTGCCTCTGACGACATACTTGGGGCATTGCCTGGAATCTCATACACAAACTGCACTCTCATGGGGTTCCGCATTGCATATTCTTTGTGTAGCGGCTTTTCTCGTGTGGATTCCTCGGGGGAAGCACTTGCACATCGTTTTTTCATTCCCAAGCCTTTTTATGCAGTATCGAGCATATCACTCAAATCACCCCATACTGGGTTGTGATACGCCAGATCTGGCGCAATACGAAGCCGAACTCGAAACCGCGCTTGAAAAAGATTTACCTGAGTCGGAATGGCCCGTGCTGGGGGCTGAAATTTTGCCTCAGCTTTCGCAAAAACAATGTCTGAATGCTTACGCTTGTACTCAATGCCAACGCTGTACCCATGCTTGTCCAATGGTGGGGGCACAGCTCAAACATTGTCATGGCCCGATGCAATCGATGCTGCAATTGCGGCAACTTTGTGCGCAAAAATCCGAAAATTCTGTTCGTCTTGTGGCCGATGATGATCCCCAAAATGGCATGATGCAAACCGATGAACTTTGGAACTGTACACAATGCGGTGCCTGTGACCGCGCTTGTCCTGTCGGCATCGAACATACCATCCGAATCGTAGATTTGCGTCGTGCCGCAGTTTGCCGTGAACAAATGCCTGCCAAACTTCATACCGTGTTTGCGGCTCAGGAACGAGCCGGCAATCCTTGGGGATATCCCAAAGCCAAGCGCATGGATTGGGCAAAAAATATGACGACAGACCATGGAATGCCCCACCCCCCTCACACAAAAGTTTTGTTGTTCGCGGGTTGTCAGGCTGCTTATGATCCTGCAGCAACCGCGCTTTTGCAAAAACTGGCAAACTGGCTGACTGAACATGGATTTGCTGTACACACACTCCAACAAGAAATGTGCTGCGGCGAACCCATGCGCAAACTCGGTCATGAATCGGCATTTGCCGCATGCAAAAAGCATAATTTAGAACAAATTGCCCAAGTGCCACACGATATCATCCTTACAACTTGCCCACATTGTGCTCAAACCCTCAAGCATGAGTACGCTGATGACCATACACAGCTTCATGTCATGCATGCCCTCGAGTTTTTAAGCGAACAATGGGCGGCAAAAAACCTTCAGCTTCCCGATTCCAAACTTCAAAATGCGGTATTTCACATGCCTTGCGGTTTGGGCAAACAGCCGGCCGAATGCCAAAATCCCAATGTTTTGCCGTTGATTCAAGCCCTTGGATTGACATTGCCCGAACAAGATGTCACCCAAGCCCATTGCTGCGGCGCCGGCGGCGGACAATTTTTCCTCGAAACCTCAAAACCCATGGCCAATCAACGGGCTGATGAATTACTTCAGTCCAATCCTGAAACCATTCTCACCGCTTGCCCCTTCTGTGTTCAGATGATTTC
>JAGBXG010000130.1 GCA_017629415.1 Pseudomonadota bacterium
CAAGTTTTTTTGTGGGTTAGCCGGGTACTGATGACTGACGTTTTGTGGCGAAATGGGCCCCTGTATCCCATTCCGCTTGGGTTGGTTTTAACACTTCGTAAATACAGATGGGTTTTTGGCAGGCATTTGGGCTAAACCCCTTGGAACCCATGATGGGGGACTCAAGTTTTTTTGTGGGTTAGCCGGGTACTGATGACTGACGTTTTGTGGCGAAATGGGCCCCTGTATCCCATTCCGCTTGGGTTGGTTTTAACACTTCGTAAATACTGATGTTTTTTTGCCGGCATTTGGGCTAAGCCCCTTGGAACCCATCGTGGGATGTATGGTTTTTGGGGGCTCCGCCCCAAACCCCGCCAAGGGGCTAAGCCCCTTGGAACCCATCATGGGGATGAAAAAAGGGCGCGTATGCCGTTGGCATAGCGCCCTGGGGGTAGGCGCGTATGCCGTAGGCATAGCGCCGCAGGGGGCGGCAGCCCCCTTTAAAAAAGATCAAACATTGATGGATTGAATGACGCAAATGCGCGGATTGGAAGGTTCGTAAGCCACCTGGCAAGGGAATGGCGTTTTGTATGTATCCTGCTGATTGGAAGGCAAACGTGATTTGGGATAGAGGCCGACATAGAGACGGCTTTTGGTGAAGAGTGTGCTTTTGGATTCGAAGGTGTATTCGAGGCAAACTTGACCGTTGTGTGTAGAATAAGTGCGGACAATACCGGGCACTTTAACCCATCGGCTGTTGGGCGTGAGCAAGTCGGTTTGGCGTCTGGCTTTCAGTTTGGCAAGGAAGCCTTTAGGTTCGTCATCGGCGGTACCTTCACTGTCAGGTGAGTATTCGGGATCGCGGCCACAGTCGATATTATCAAGCTGGCGGATGACTTCATCGATATCTTTGACGCGTTTTGCAGGCTCTGGTTCGAGAAGATTGCCGAGGAATTTGCGCATATTTTGCGAAGTTTGCGGCGCATGTTTATCGAGGTCCTCGTTGTATTTGAGTCTGAAAACGTCTGAATCGATTTCGTAGGGCGGCACACCGGTCAGCATATGGAGTGCAGTTGCACCCAGCGCATAATAGTCGCATTGAACGGAGCAGTTACCGAGCATTTGTTCGGGAGCCATGTAACCGTAGGTACCAGCAATCGTTGAACTGCTGGATTTGTTTTGAGGGTTGGCGACGGCACCGAAGTCGATGAGGAACGGATTAAGTCGGATATCTGCGGCATTTTCGGGCATTTCGCACATGATGTTTGACGGCTTGATATCGCGGTGAACGATAGGCGGGGTATACATTTTGTGCAATGCCATCAGGATTTTGCAGATGGGTTTAAACAGGCTGATGACTTCGCGTTCGGTAAAAATACGATTGGGAATTTCTTTTTCAAGACCCACTTCATCTTCACCCAGTTCGGGTTTGAGATATGACTGAATGGAAGGGGCACTGACGTATTCTTGGACGATAAAACAGTCGTTGCCATCTGGGGAAACCACGTTTTTATAAAACTGCGGAACACCTTTGATGTGAACACTGGCAAGCAATTCACCTTCACGCTGGAAAAGTTCAAAGCTTTTGTTGTTATCAACTTGAGAAAGCTTGAGGGCTTTAATGGCGACTTTTTGGTTGGTTTCGAGGTTTCGAGCCAGCCAAGTTTTGCCGTTGGCACCTTCACCAAGCAAGGAAATATATTCAAATTCATCTGCAAGGATTGCAGGTGTTTCGATTTTTTCTGCTTCATGAGCAAGTGTTTCTGATGTTTCGATAATTTCTTGATCTGCCATGATGTATTCGCAAAGGATAGGGTTTAAGAATAACAGTCCAATCGTGGTGATTTTGAAAGTTAAGGAATCATTGTCCAATCTCGGTTATTTTCGCCAGGCTGACATTGCATTTTTTTGCCGTTATCATCGGTATGATACTGACCTGAAGGAATGCATTTGTTGTCAATGAGGCAATAACGTTGTGCTGGAAGTGTTGGACATCTATTGTTTCGCATGTCGCAAATGGCATCTATGCCAAACAAATCTAAACGCACACCACTTTTTATTGTAGCGCGTTCTATGGAATATTGCAGAGGTTTTTGGAACGTAAAATCAATAAAAGTAGGCTGATGGGCATCACAATGGACCGATTTGGTCTGTGTGGTGCCGTCCATAAGGGTAACGGTAATATCACGCTTGCCAAAACAAAGCAGACTGTGCGTGCCGTCTTGACAGCGCGTCAGCCAATGTTCCTGGTTTAAACGTGGAATATCGCTGTATGAAACTTCGGCAATAAGCGGATTCCCTTCGGTGTCACGGACACGGACAAGGGTGGAACGGGGGGCGGCATCGAGGAATGTTTCCCACGCCGGGCGGTTGCGTTTGAGAGCATTGCGTCGATCTTCGCCCGTCGGATTGTGCAAAGCCCCTTCAATGAGATAGGCGTAAGTCCCTGATATCATCCTGAACCAGTCTTGATCAGTGCCGTCAACGGAATAGAGATTTTTAACAACTTGATAAGGTTTTCCGCTGGCTTGTTCGCCGGCTGCTTCGGCCATTTTTAGCGCCAATTGCCAGGCATTGTCTTGGTCTGATGGTGGATTGTGCAAAGCATCTATCGAATAAGGCGATAAAATTTTCGTCGAAACCGTATGAAAACTGATGGATGACGCAAACTGCTGAGCATGGAACAGATTCATCATGGTTTGGACTTCCGGTTCACTGGCAGGAGCGGTGCCGCGATACCAGTAATCTCGAGGGCGTGATGATGATGATTTTTCACCCGTTGCCCCCCATTCAAGCGGATAATTTCGGTTGATATCCACACCGGCACCAACGGCAATCGCATTGGGGCGATAGCGGTAAAATCCGGCAGATGGATCGATAGGACCTGCTTTGACAGGATAGGTTTGATGGGGAATGGAGGAATTGTTTTGAAAAACACCGCGTCCATTTTTCCGTCCCAAATGATTGGAAACGTGCATGAACATATCGTTGCCGTCTAAATTGACGGTTGGAACAATCCAGACTTCGGCATGATTGAGCACAGAGGCATAACGTTGTTGCGCGGTTTCATCTGGGGTTTCACAAAGCTGTTCGAGGACATCGAATGCCATGTCTGTGGCCAGCAATTCCATGCCATGATGAGCACCGTTAAATAAAAGGCGAGGGGTGGGAACTTCAGGAGAGGCATTGGACAAAACAATGGCTTTGATGTCGTAGCCAAGATAGGTCTGACCGATGGATTCGAGGCGGACGTGGGCATAGCGTGTTTTGCATGTCTTGGCATAAGCACGCAGATAGGCATATGTCATGGCCGCATCTTTGGCACTCCGGTTGGGATCAATGGGGGCTTCGGGATGGCAGCGCATCGGCACGGGACATTTCAAATCACGGGCAGCCTTTCGGAATTCAGAATCGGTAAAAGCCGTGCGCGGTTCGGTCCAAAAGAAACCTTCGGGCAGTTTGCGTTCGAGATCATTGTTGACAAGCTGCATCATGGCTTTGTTGTCGCATCTAAAAATCTCGTAACCTTCTATAAAATCGGTGTATTTCAGCGGTGTACAGGCTGTAAGTGCAGGCGTTGCCTGGGTTTTATCTTCGGGCACCATCACATACATATTCGGGTGCTGACGGATATAGGCATTGGGATCGCCAAGTTTGGGGGCTGCTGCTATGGTATGTGCCGGTTCAAAGGACAGATGAACAAGTCCGGTGGTTTTATCTTGTTTGCGGTAAATGCGATATCCCATCTGATGGCCGCGTAATGCCGCATCATCGGATTCTAAATGTGCTAATGCTGTCTTCGTTTCGGCATCTAAAATGGCAACATCGGCATGAGCACCGCGTAATGTCACGACAATCTCAACGCGTGGCGGCCATTTGTTGACTTTGACACCTGCTGTAACTGGAGCCGCAAAACCACCTTCCCAGCGGTGAATTTGTACATATTGATGGTCAAATGTGACGCTGTAGCCATCAACAGCTTCCGGATTTTCAGGAAATGAAGCCCGATACATCACGGATGAATCCGGGCGTTTGCCCATTTTTAAAACAGCACGCAAAACGCCATCCGGCGGCACATTTTCATCCGAAATCCAAAAAGAATTTTTGACTTCCGGCGTGTCTTTCAGACGTAAAACGCCATCCATATAACCCCAGGCCTGCGGCAATTTTAAAGCATCAGCAGCCGTTGACGTTGCATCCAGTAAAACTTTCGGCGTCAAATCGTAGACAGGTTCTGATGTTGTATTGTCTATCGTTTTGTCATCTTTATCTGTATTTTTATCTATAATGTCTGTCGTTTCTTGAATATCATTCGTTGTTTCAGGTTTTTTAACGTGATGCTCTGGTAAAGTTTCCGAGGCATCTGTCACCAGCTTTTGAGATACACCGTCGCCAGTCGGCTTGGGCGTACAAGCTGCAGCTATCAGTGCCCAAATCACCCAAAAACATGGCTTTAATTGACGCATTTTCCAACCTCTCATGACGCAAAGACAAAACATGGCGGCATTTGCCGCATCATGGCTTTATATATTTATATATAGACAATAATATTGTGCAAAGTTCACATTTTTAGATGTTTTGCCATAAACTCTGTTTTACAAAAGCTTGCTCTTTTGGGAGGGGGCAGAGCCCCCTGCGGCGCTATTGGCTTCGCCAATACGCGCCTACCCCTGCGGCGCTATTGGCTTCGCCAATACGCGCCTGCTTCCCTGATTTTATGAAGGTGTTATATGTCTTTTTCAAATCATGACCCGGATAATGATGAATTTTTCCAAAGATATTTCAAGGCCAATGCTTCTGATGATTCGTCATTTGGGGCAAAAGACAATTCTGATGATTCGTCATTTGGGGCAAAAGACAATTCCAATGATTCGTCATTCGAATCGCTTGCCTATTTGCATGATCCCTCATTTGAGACGAAAGACGATTCCAGCCATTCAAGAGGTGATGCGAAAGACAACTTCGGCGATTCGACATTCATGGTGAAAGACGATTCCGATGATTCGTCGTTCGTGCTGGCTGACAGTCTTAATCGTGCGTCATCTGGCTCGAATGGTGCTTCTGACAATCTTTCAGACATTGTAACCGCTTACAGTCAAACGCATATGAGTGAGTCAGATCTGAAAAGATTAAGACTTTTTATCAAAATCGCTCCTCTCATTCCTTTTGTGATATTCGTGGGTTTCTTTTTATGGATTGTCGTCATGATGTTGGGAGATTCTGGCTTCTTTACGCATATTTCTGATAATGAAGAATTTGATCGTGTTGCTCAAAATCTTGGTTTTGAAGTCACCCATCCAGAAGTCGAGAATGGTAAGCGTTCTGTGGCAACATTAGAAGGCTGTATCGTCACGTTTGAAGTCAGTCATAATAACGAAGCTGCCACCGATACTTATTTTGACTTGGGCGGAAGCGATTTTAGTGGAAGAAAATCTTCTCTCAATGACATCACTTCAAGTGGGGATAGCAATGGGGGTAAGTTTAAGGCAACTAAACTGGAAACTACTGTTTTGGTTTCGCAAATGCCAAAGTCTCATGCGTGCCAATCTAAAGCCGATAAACTCGTTGAAGTCGTGGGTTACGACGAGATTTTTAGGGATTATCCCATGCTGCATGAAATCGGCAGACGTTTTTCCATGCTCATCTATGGGTTATGATGTCTGATGAGCGCGGTGTATTGAGCCTTTGGGCGAAATAGCCGCGCAGCAAGGCGTATGACGGATCTTTGCGTGTTCCAAGGGGCTGAGCCCCTTGGCGGGGTTTGGGGCGGAGCCCCAAAAGAACTTTGCGTACATCGTGGATGGGCACTGCGTACGCAAAGTCACCAAAGACTTACGAAGTGTTATGTCGCGGGGACGAAAAATGATAGTTATCAGTACCCGGCTCATTCACAAAACATCAAATCCATTGCGTGTTCCAAGGGGCTCAGCCCCTTGGCGGGGTTTGGGGCGGAGCCCCAAAAGAACTTTGCGCACACCGTGCTCTCAGGGGCCGGCATAGTCGATGCGATTCCGTTGAAATATGATATATGCAAAGAGCTGGTGAGACTTTGTTTCAATCCTGAAGCTTCTTTTAAATTCGCAATAAATTGGGAGGAACGGCATGGCTGAGCTTTTCAAAGATGCTTTTCAATCGATGAATCTTTCGACAGAACGGCTTGAAGAAGTTCTTCAAGTGGCCAAACAGTCGGATGCCAAAAAACTCAATGACCGCGAATTGCAGCAAATTGAGGAAATGCTCAAAAAGCTTCAAGGTTCGTTCGATCGATTTTCTGCGCAAGACATCATGCAAACCAAGGTGGCTCGCGGGGAAGTTGATGGTCAAAAAGAAAAGCTCGAAGAAATTGCATCGCAATATGCTTCGATGGAAGCTCTGATGGCCAACATGACCCAAACTTTATTGGGGCTTGAAAGTGTCAGAAATAAGTTTTCTCAGCTTTATGGCAGTTACAGCAGTCTTTTAGGTTCGCTCGAAAAATCACAACGGACAAGTGAAGCTTCCAGGTTGAAGTTGACACAGTTTTCGCTCAATCAAACCAAAGATACCGTCGAAAAAACAACGGACAATTTTAAACGTCAGCTGCTCGATGTCATGACGCTTTTTGAATCGCTTGGCGCACAATATTATCAAATGATGGCTGCACAAAGCGTTGATGAATACGCAGATCAGGAACAGCCTGCTGAAGAAACGCCTGAAGACGCCAACAACGAAGAAAATAGCGAACAAGCCGAACAAGAAGCCGCAGAACAAGCCGAACTCGAAGCCCAGGCCGAACTCGAGGCCCAAGCTGAACTCGAAGCCGAACAACTCGCCGCTGAAGAACTTGCTGCCGCCGAACAAGCAGAACAAGAAGCTCAAGCCGAACTCGAGGCCCAGGCCGAATTTGAAGCCGAACAGCTCGCCGCTGAAGAGCTTGCGGCCGCTGAATTGGCTGAACAAGAAGCCGCCGAACAAGCCGAGCTCGAAGCCCAAGCTGAACTCGAGGCCGAACA
>JAGBXG010000131.1 GCA_017629415.1 Pseudomonadota bacterium
CATTGCACCATGGCACAGTTTAGATTCTGATACAAATAACTGGGGTATCAGACAAGAATGACTGCAAAGTTCTTGTGGAACACTTGCAGAGCGCTTTTTCTTTGTCAGCTTCGTCAATAGCAATCAGTACCGGCCTAACCCACGAAAAACGCCCATGATTGCAGGATTCCAAAGGCTTGAGCCTATTTGGTGCGGTCCGGGGCAAAGCCCCGGCGCGATGTGGGGGCGGAGCCGGGCGGAGCCCCCAATAAACCCCTTAAAATCCTTATCTCACGTTAGCGCCGGGTGCGCGGAGCAGGGTGCCGGGGAGTTCGAGACCGGCTTCGTCGCTGGCGGCCAGAATCATACCACGGGATTCCATGCCGAACATTTGGCGCGGGTGGAGATTGGTGAGTACGAGGACGTTGCGATTGACGAGGGCTTCGGGTTCATAGTGTTTGGCGATGCCAGCGAGAATTTGGACAGGGCCGTCCGGGTGTCCGATTTCGACTTGGCAACAGACGAGTTTGTTAGATTTTTTGACCTTTTCGCAGGAGAGGATTTTGCCGACGCGGATATCGAGTTTTTCAAAAACTTCGTAATCGATGCAGTCTTTAAGCGGTGCGCGTTGGATATCGGCGACCTTTGTTTCTTCGACTTTTTCTTCGCCGGGGAGAGCCGTGGCTGCGGGGGCTTCTGCGGCCGGTGTTTCGGGCAGGGTCAGGGCATCGAAAGTTTCGCGTTCGGGGCGAATATAAGTCTTTTCGACGTTGGCGATGCGGTTGCTGTCGTTCAGATCGTTGTCGATATCGGCCAAGGTTTGATCCTGGAGGCCGAGTTGTGCGAAGATCTTGGCAGAGAAATCGGGGACAACGGGTTTGATCGCGATAGCGATGAGTCGGACGACTTCAGCGCATGCGGTGACAATGGCGCGCGCTTTTTCGGGGTCGGCGTTATCGCCCTTGAGGAATGCCCAAGGTGCTTTTTCCTGATAGAACAGGTTGGCGGCATTGCCGATTTCGCAGATGGTTTTGATGGCAGCGGCGGTATTGAGGCCGGCGTAGAGGTCGGCGACTTCGCGCAGGCGTGCTTTGGCATCGGCGATGAGTTTGCGGCAGTCGTCGTCATATTGGGCAGTTGAGAGATTGCCGCCCAATTTGGTTTCAGCGAAACTGAAGCTGCGGTTGTGGAGGTTTGCCAGGTTATCGATGAGGCCGGAGCGAACGCGGAAATAGAAATCTTCGATATTGAGATCGATATCTTCGACGCCGGTTGACAATTTGGCTGCAAAATAGAAGCGCAGATAGGCTGCGGGCAAAACTTCGAGATATTTTGAAGCCAGAATGAATGTCCCGCGAGATTTGCTCATCTTTTGTCCGTTCACGGTCAGGAAGCCGTGGGCATGGACGCGGTGCGGCATCGAGTAGCCGGCAACCTTGAGCATGGCTGGCCAGAACAAGGTGTGGAAATAAATGATATCTTTGCCGATGAAGTGCCAGATTTCGGTATCTTTATCGCGCCAATATTTATCGAGGGATTCGCCGTTAGCTTTGCACCAGGATTCAGTGGTGGCAATATAACCGATGGGGGCATCCATCCAGACGTAGAAATATTTTTCGGGGTGACCGGGAATTTCGAAGCCGAAATAAGGTTTATCGCGAGAAATATTCCAGTCCTGAAGGCCTTCATCGAGCCAAGTTTTAACGAAGTTGCGGACTTCGGGCGAAAGGGCATCGGATTCAGCAAATTCGCGCAATTGCGGTGTCAGTTCACTCAACGACACGAACAAGTGATGTGATTCGCGAACGACGGGCACGGAGCCATCGAGAACGCAGCGCGGTTCGACGAGATCCATGGCATCATAACGGCATTTGCACACTTCGCAGACATCGCCGTACTGGTCGGCGGCGCCGCATTTCGGGCATGTTCCCTTGACATATCGGTCGGGCAAAAAGCGGTGAAGCGATTCGCTGTAAAGCTGCTTGACGACTTCTTCACGGATATGGCCGGCAGCCTTTAATTTCTCATAAATATCGTAAGCCAGTGCCTTATTTTCGTCGCTGTGCGTCGTATAATAATGGCTGAAATCGATATCAAAGCCTTTAAAATCGGCGGTATGCGAATCCCAAGCTTCTTTGATGAGCTGTTCTGGGGTAATACCGCGTTTGGTGGCACTGATTTCAATGGGGGTTCCGTGTGTGTCATCAGCACACATATAGAGGGCGTCGTGGCCCATCATGCGCATGGCGCGGGCAAAAATATCGGTCTGAATGACTTCGACCATGTGACCCAAATGAATGGCGCCATTAGCATAAGGCAATCCACTCGTAATCAGAAGACGACGTTTTGTCATATTTTTACTCCCAAAAAGTCAGACGTTTCGGATTGGCGATGTTTATTCCACATCAGCATTTAACGCATCAGAACGGCAATATTCGCCGCGTGCGCCCTATACCACAAAGGCAAAATATGCGCATTATGTGTTTTAATCTAAAGGTGTGTAAATGTAGGCGTTAGCCATGGATTGAAAACGATATTTGGGATAAAGGAGAGCCAAAAGATTTGTATGGACATTTGGGGCTTAAACAATAGCCTTGTTAAAAACGTGTCAACCAAATTTAACTTTTCCATTTTCATTGCGCGATTTCTTTCTCTGTAAGTTTTTCTCAAAATCCGAAAATGAGAACTGAGCCATATTTACCTCCTAAGGAATCTCTGAATAAAACTCTGGTGGGGCGTTGCGGGGCGCCGTCCCCGCATCGGGGGTAGCCGCGTATTTGCTTGCAAATAGCGGCGTAGGGGGCGTGGCCCCCTCATAACGTAAAAAGCAATTATTCAGACATTCCCTAAATCCAGACTACTGATTCACTTATACCTTGTTCATTCTCATTTATCTGGAATTATTCAGAGATTTCCTATATAAGTAAATTATTTTTCGCTCATATTCAGCCGACTTATTTTGGGTTGGCTTATGTTCTTTATTTGGTACTATAGTATAGATTATTGCCAATTAAAGATAGATTCTTTTTTAGGGAGTATATGGAATGAGTAAAAAAACAACTTTTGTTTGGTCCATTCTTGCGTCAGCTGCTTGTTTTGTTGGATGTACCGAAGAAAAAATCCCCATGGTGTTCAGTACTTATGTGGAGCATGAACCTAATAAGGGGGGGGTTGGCAATGCAATCTTCGGCAACTTGCCAGTTAGATAGTGACTGTATCGGTGCAAAATTCTGTTATTATGGCATTTGTACTTCATTGTGTGATGCGGATACGCCGTGTCAAGATGGCAAAGTCTGTTCTCCGAATGGTCGTTGTTTAGAGCCGAGTACCCATCGTGATGGCAGTGATGATGAACAAAAATCGCAAGCCGAAGAGATTGCTTTTGGTGTTGAATTTATCAACAAACCCAGTAGTTCTATCAAAGTGCCCATGGGGGCAGAAGAAATCTATGTGAATTTCCGTACAACTAAAACACAAGGAACTGTTAATTATATCGTTGTTTCTTCAGAATCTAATGCTGGTATCGGGGATATCGAAGCTTCTAAGCTTTTACAGGCAGAACCTGACATCGATGAAAACAACGGAACCGCTTTCTATCAATTTAGAATTCCTTGTGGTGACTCGAGTTTAGGTGACAAGCTGGGGAAACAAGAACGCTTGCGTCTGTTGACCAGTGTCGGTGAATTTTATATTGATTTGAATCCCATGCGACAGGCTAGTGGATATTATGAAGGGCAAGTTAATGCCAATCAATTGGGCGGTGTGTCTTTGCCATTCCGTATGGCGGTAGATATTCATCCGATTGGAAATACGAAAAAACCTGTTTCAACATTTGATGAAATTGGTGGCATTACATTGTATGTTCCCAGTTCATCGACAGACCTATTAAGTCCAGAGATTGCCGAAGAAAATGGTTCGGTGAAATGGTCAAAAATTGAGATGACCAAAGAAACAAATCCCAATAACTGTAATTCAAAGATTGCTTGTTGGTCTGCAAACTATTCTACAAATAATTATACCGCACCCAACAGTGCTTTGATTCATGCAAATCAAAAGATTAATCGTTCGATCCGTATTGAAATCGATAACTTGGATCTCGAGCGTGGGGCGATTCATGGATATGCACGCGATATTATGTCGGGTTTATATCGCAAAACAGATAGTACGGGCAAAGATATTTGGGGACAGTCCTTTATGGAAGGACGTCTGACCATGATCGCACAAGGGGATTTCGACAAGGAAAATAATGTCATTGTCAGTCACAAATCCGAAGATGAAATGTTGCGCGACATCAATAGTGCCGAAAGTGCAGCAGCCTATATTTGTACAGATCAAAGCTTGGGAGATTTGATGGCGTTGGCTTGTCCGGTCGGAGATACATCCTGTGAATGCGCTGGTTTGACAACAATTGCCGCTTATGAAGCAAGTGGTGAAGTTGGACAAAATTGTTTGTTAGCTGCTTCAAATGCTATTTTGGCCGATGAAAACCTCGTGTCCAAAGTCGTTTCTGGATTGTTGGAACGCGATAGCACAAATGTTGAACCAGTCGGTAAATTTGCAACATTGGCCGAATTCTTAACAGATTGTGTCAGCGGCAAAGAAAACAGCGTTTGCGTGGATCGCCCTGAATTGAATTGTGCCGTCGATTTGCTTGGGCGTACGCTCATCACCTCGCAGGATGTCGATGTCCAAACTTTAGGTAATTGGCATCAGCTGTTGCGCGAATCTTATTTGGGCAGTCAATTTTCTGCATGGCGTCTGGATGTTGACATTCGTAAAAAATGGTTAGAAGGTGGCGAAGTACCCCAATCCTTAGCCTCCGCTCTGAGTGGGATGAACCAAAATCTCCTCGCCGAGTGGGAAAAGGATGTTTTACAAGCCCATGTCAAAGTCATGCATAAGCAGTTTACACAAACTGCACTCGAAGTTTTGACACGCGTCAATCTGAGCGCAGAAGCCACTGCAAGCCGCGATGTGATTTTAAGCGAGTTTGCTCAAGGGTGGGAAGGACTGGGCAACACGATTGCACTTGGACTCAAACGTTATAATGCATTATTAGAAAATACAATCGATCGTACCCAAAAAGCCACTGAAATGCAGGGTTATTTGCTCGATATGTATTATGTCGGTTTGATTGAAAGTTCGATTAACCTAGAAACTGAAAATTCATCGTTGAATAGTACTTACGGCAAGAATTTATATGAAAATGTTTCGAACATTCGCATGTTGAACCAATCTTTTGACGATCTCATTTTCATGCGAGATGCCGAAGTCGTTGTTTCCACCTCATTAGATCCAGCTTCGAGCAACAAGTCTGTATTAGCGGAAAGAAAATCTTTGGCAGAAAAAACATTAAATCAAGCCATAGATTGGCGAAAAGAGGTTTATGATAAAAATGAAACCAAAGAAATCAATCAGGCTACAATTACCGCCACTTTATCAAATCATATCGACAGTTTGATGGGTGAAATCGTATCGCTTTGCGGTTATCCAAACTCTGAATGCGTAGATCCCAAAACAGCAGGTTGCGCACCCCAAACGGGAACAAATCTATGTGGATTTTTGTTAACTCCAAATGATGATGGCACATATCCTTCGGGTGTCTTAGAGCGTAATTTAACTGTGGAGCTTGAAGGAACGATTATAGAAGATAAACGCACGAGTGCATCTAAGAGTAACAATCAAAATTCCGATACACCCGATATACAGGATGATACACCTGATGCACAGGATGATAAAACGGATAGTAATTATGCGACTGATATTAAATCCGATGTGAATTCTGGCGAAGCGGCCAATGCTATTTTAGCATATCGCGAAGCTATTGTAGATTATGATATCGCTCTTGCAGATTATAATGCGACATTGAATAAAGCCAATCAAACGATGACGGCTTGCAATTCATATTACGAGAGTATTGAGAAGTGGCATAAGGATCGTGAAGAGCTGTTGGCAAAAGTTAAGGCTAATGTTGAAATTATTAATCAACATTATGATAATATTACAGAGGCTGAAAAACAAAAATTAACAGAAGAATTGAATGCTCTTCAACAAGATTATGATGCTCAACGGGCTGGTCTTGCAGAGTGGAAGACATTGAGTTCAAAATATACTGAAGATTCAGCAGCTCGTATTTATAAAATCGAAGACTTGGCGCAAACGCAGGCGATATTTAATTATGCAGGTGACGTTGCATTGAATTCAGCTGATGCAGCCGCATCATTTTTTGATGCGGCAGACACCCCTATGGGCGTGGCCTTGGCGGGTATCGCTGGTACGATAAAAACAGCTGGTGCCGTGGCATGGACTGCTTTTGCTGCGACAAGCATGGCAACAGAAATTGCACAAATCAGCCAAGAAGCAAAGCTCGAAGTTGATGGCCTCAGACACGAATATAAGGTAGAACTTGCGGATAGAGAGGCAGATCTTGCAGTCGCAGAACGCGAATTAAACTTGGCTAAGGCTATGGCAGCTTATAGTGACAAGTGTGATACATCGAGTACGAATACGAATGGCAATAATAATACGAATGGCAATAATAATACGAATAGTAATACAACGACCAATTCTAATTGTCGAACCGTTATAACATGCAAGTGTAGTGAAGAAAGTGGTTATCTCGATGATTTCATCGGGGTCGATATGTGTCCAGAGGGGTGTACGAAAGAAGAAAAGAAGTATAACATGGGGCTTGAGCAGTGGATTTTGCACGAAGAAAATGCCATTGATACGCTTGATGAAGTCAATGATACCATGCGTGAATTGTTTGAAATTTCAGACATTTATGAGCGCGATTTGCAAGATTTAGATTTCAAACGTTTGGAAGCTCTGAGCTTAATCGAAGACTTGGCCGTCAAGGCAGGACAAGTGGAAAAAGCTGCGCTTAAAAAAGCTCAGGCAGAGGTGCGTTATTATAATGTGGTTCAAAGAGCAACAGCCTTATATTCACAATATTTGGTAGCTCAAAAACGTATGGATCAAATTAAAAACTTATATTCTACGCCTGCTTCAATCTTTTCTTATGCAAGCGATCTCGAAATTATTGAAAATAAGATCGAATTAGCAAAAGAACGCATTTACGATTATATCGCAGCCGTCGAATATTTGGCCGTTCGTCCATTCGTCGATCTCCGTCGTGCTACGTACCTTGCACGAAGCCCCAAAGACCTCGATGCCATTATCGACCAAATCGAAACCGTCGTCAGCAAATGCGGTGGCATGACAACGACAAATAAAGTCACCTTGTCTGTCCGCGAACAGCTGGGCATTACCACCGATTACAAAGATATGACGCGTGGGGAACGTTTCCGTCTCGTTATGAAGAATGGCAATAGTCCCATCAGCTCGTTAACCCGTTACACAGTGGATACCACCGTTCGCGATTTAATGAGCAGTGGTCGCGAACTCCATTCGGGTACCTTTGCTTTGAACATCAATGATTACGCCAACTTGGCCGCCACGTGTAATGCACGTATTGAAAGCATTGCAATTCAGCTCGTGGGTGAAAACCTGATGAAAGAAGGCGATCATGTCCTGCCAACCATGACCTTGTTCTATGACGGTCAAACGCAGCTCGCTTCTTGCCAACCGAATATCGAAGCGTTGGTCGAAACCTTGGGGCCCAAGACATCCTACGGTAAATATTCAACATTTATCGTCACGCCGACCAAAATATCTCCGACTGCCGGCATCAATACTTTTGGCGAAGCCAATATGCACCTCGCGGGTAATCCACTGTCGACGACATATACCATCCTGATTGACACAGAAATTGGTGAAAATGCCAAAATCGATTGGGACAAATTGGAAGATATCAAACTTGAGTTGACCTACACATATCAAGATTTGTTTGCGTCAACCTCTGAGTGCGCCAATTTCTAATTTCAGCAATGGACATTGAACTGTCGGGGCGTTGCGGGGTGGGACCCCGCATCGGGGGTAGGTGCGTATTTGTGCGCGGCTATGGCGTCCCTTGGGGCCGCCATACGCCTTGCGTTGCGCGGTTATGTCGCGTTGCTCCATACACCGCGCAAATAGCACCGTAGGGGGCTTGGCCCCCTTCATTCATTTGATTACAAAAGAGAGATTGATGATGAAACAGAATAAATACTTATCCTTTTCTGCGATTCTTGCGGTATGTGCACTCGCGAGTTGTACAGAAGGGGAAAATACTGACACAACGTGTGATCCTGCTTGTGGTGAGGGTACAACATGTGTGGAAGGTGTGTGTAGGCCGACGGGCGATAATCCCGATAATCCCGATAATCCCGATAATCCCGATAATCCCGATAATCCCGATAATCCCGATAATCCCGATAATCCCGATAATCCCGATAATCCCAATGTGGATTCTAACAAATGCGAACCTAAAACATGCAAAGGG
>JAGBXG010000132.1 GCA_017629415.1 Pseudomonadota bacterium
AACATGGCATGACTCACATGCAACGTAGCAGTTAAACAAAACCCTAGGCTGGTTGACCAGTCTTAATGCCTATGTACTCAGTGTAACAACCAAGACACAATTTAAAATATAACGACACGATGTTTTGATTTCAAGTTTTTTGAAAAAAAACTGAATTTTACGCAACAAAACAAGACGTATTTCATTAGAATGCAAATTTTATTCAAACGAATCAAAGCGTTATACGAATTAGTTTTATCCCTTGGCGCAGTCTGTGAACTGAATGGTTCGGATATTTTTTAATCCCATTTCATGCCAAGCCATTTGAAGAGTATCAATGATCTGGAGAGGGACGCAAGCAATGACAAAACCACCAGCACCGGCGCCAGTCATTCGAGTGCCATGCGCTCCCAGACTTTCGGCTTTTTTGATGGCCAAATCAATGGCAGTCGTGGAAATACCAATTTGTTTAAATATTTGATGCGATTCGGACATCAGCCGCCCCATATGAGACTCGTCTCCGGCTGCGATGGCATCTGCCAAATGAATGGCATTATCATCCATTGCTTGTTTCAAAGCCGAATATTCAAGCGGTCGAGATTCTCGCAGGTGGCGAATGGCAGCATAAGGTGAAATTTTGTCTGTTCTTGGTCCTGTTGAACCGACTACAAAAAACAAGGGCACACCAGAGATGAGCGGCTTGGGACGTTCGCCACGGCGATAGAGCATCATGCGGTTGTATGCAATTGCAGCATTATCGATGCCCGATACGGGACCATGCCACGTATTTTCAAGCTCAGTGCCAAACCATTTTAAATAATTCGGATGCGCATCGCTCGTAATAAAATGTTTCATCAGTGCTTCAATCAGCGCCTGACATAAGGCAGATGATGAACCCGCGCCTTGCCCCGGGGGTAAATTGGATTTCACGACACAACGCAATCCCGTGCCGCTTAAATCTAAATCAAGCAAATCTGCCGCACGTCTGAGCAAATTCAATACATGATTTTGGTGCTTCTCAAGCTCTTGCGCAGACATCGTGCCGGACGATTCACACTCAAAAATACACGATGCTCTTAAATTAGTTTCAGATTGGTCAATTAAACTGACCTGAGTCGTAAAACAAGGCGCCGGTATGACCACACTATGCGTGCCATCTACGACAAAATGTTCTCCAGAAAGGATAAATTTGGCATGTGCTAAAGCGTGTGTGTGCATAATTCGTTTTTTCTTGGGGCTCGTCCTGTTGCGCCATTTCTTCGTCAGCGGCGACCTTATAATCGTCCTTTTGGGCGTTTTCTCTCACAGGGAGAGAAACCTGATTCGCTTTGCTTATCAAAGCAAACTCGAGTGTTTGACTTGCTTCCTCGAGGTGACATCAACATAACGGCAAAAACGATAGAAATCAGTACCCGTTTAATCTACAAAAACGCCCATATATATATTGTGGGATTTCAAAGGGGCAAAGCCCCTTTGGCGTTTTTTTCTCGCTCAGTGTCGCACCTCCTTCGTCAGCTTCGTCTTTCGCGTCGGTCATGTGCGCTAGCACACTCCCTCCGCTCTCTCCTTGCTTCCTCGGATCTGCATCCAC
>JAGBXG010000133.1 GCA_017629415.1 Pseudomonadota bacterium
GCATTGCTCGTAGTGACAGAAAATTTTTCCATCGCCGAGTCGATGCCTTCGAGCGTAAGCCCCGCGTGCATGCCCGCAGAGCGCAAAGCCTGGAGTTCACCAACCTCCATTCCCAACAGGGCCGAAGTCTTTCCGATTTTGTCCGCCACCGCAGCCTGAGATTCAGCAAGCCCGTAAACGGTCGATACAGCCCCGCCGATCACATCAGAAACGGCGCTAAAAGCGCCCTTTACCGCACTGGCGGCAGCAACGACAGACTGTAACGCAACGCCCTTCTGAATCTGCGAGAGCTTCTTTGTGAGCTTATCCGCAGCCGAAGACGCCGAATCTACAGCGCTGGAGACTGACTTGACATCGTGCGAGACAGCGCCAATGCCCTGAGTCGCAAACGATAGGATGGTATTAATTTTTGGACTGGCCATGATTACCGCCCGTCAATGCAAATCAGTTTTGAACAAACAACTTTATCGCAGCATCCGAAAGAATCATTGCCCCAGTGCTTAGAGCCGCCAGCGAAAACACCGACGCACCAGTCCATGACACCAGCCTTAAATCGCGACACGCCCGCATCGCGGAGAATTCCACGAAAAACATCGTCACATTCCGAGCGAGTAAGAATAAAGTCTTTTTCGATGACACCTTTTCGAGAGTAAAGCCAATCATGGACAAAAGCCGCAAAATTATAAAGCATATTGTCAAAATCAAAACGCTTTATCCAGCCTCCAATAAAATCCGGACGACTCAGACCATCGCTTTCGAATCCTTTTTCAAACAAAAGTTCAACGGCGTAAATATGCTTTTTCTTTTGGATTTCTAGGCAAACAGAAATCGGCGTCAAAAGCCGAACAATACCGCCATTCTTTACATAGAATTGCGGCACATCGCCCTGCAAAAAAGATCTCTTGACGGTTACGGCCATATTACCTCTTTTTCGGAGTCACCCAGCGAATAAAAGAAATCGCGCGATCATACCAAAATTTCAGCTCCTGGAGCGTCATTGCGTGAAGGTCGCGAATGCCAAAATGAAAGACGCCCGCGACAACGCTCAAACGATGATTTAGGAACTTGCCTTCGCCGTCGCGGAATTCGGCATAAAAAAACCGTTCGAAATTTCGACAATCGCCATATAGTCATCGACAGAGAGCTTTTTGACAAGAGGGTCCCCCCAATCGAACGCCAAAGCAACCTGTCTGCAAGAGCGATCACCGGCTCCGTTCCCGGCGTTCTGGCATTCAATCATGTCACCGGCATTCCACTTCTCTTTTATGGTCACTTCCTCGACCAACTTGTCGCCGACTTCGACAGGAAATTTTAATTTGTACTGCATTTATTTAACTCCTTTAAGAATCTACAGTTAAATATAATTTATTATGTCATTTTTTGACATTAAAATTTTATAAAATAGAATCGCGAGAAAACACTCGTTTAAGTTTTGTAAACTTTTTATTTAAAATTGGCGAAATTTTTAAAATTTAAGCAATTTTTGTAAAGTTTACGTAATTTATGTATTTTTCTATTGTTTTTATACGTAAATTACGTATATTATGTATATAAAGAACAAGAAACAAGAGGATAACACGATGACTAACATCAACATCAAAAACAACGAAATCTCCGAAGAAATTGCCAACAGCCTTTTCGAAAAGGCGAATACTGAAGGTCTTTGGCTTTCCGGCGACGGATACCGCACCGGCCACCAGGAAGAAGTTAAGGTCGGCAGCTACGCCGAACTGAAGGACGTTATCTATGCGGAATGGTACTGCGATTTTGAAACCGAAGTCGGCGAAGTCCGCATTACAGTTGCTTTCGACGACGAAGCCATGAGCGCTTACGATTCCGAACGTGACGGTAATGATTTCAGTATGCTCGACTGGGAAAATCCGTCAGTCATCGAAGCTAAGATTGTTGGATAACCATTCCTCGGCGCACGGGCAACGCCTGAACCCGTGATTTTTTTTTTCGAAAAGGAGGCGTGATGCACGTAGAATTTTTAAGGAAAAAGAAAAGTTTTTGGTTTTTCTGTGCTTACAGAATCAAACAATATATGTGGGGAGTTCCAAATTGGAACTCCGGAATCCATCTAGTGAGACTAGGACATTCCACCGATTTAAGGCTGCATATTTTTGGATTTGGTATTTGTATCGGCAAAGAATGGACAAAGGAGGATTAAACCATGAATCACGAACACAAAAAGATGGTCACTTGGATTGACCACGTACACGATCCGAACAGAATTCCCAAGCCGAACACAACCGTCCTCATGATCGTCAATTA
>JAGBXG010000134.1 GCA_017629415.1 Pseudomonadota bacterium
AGTGCTTGTCTATCAAAAGGATAAAATTGAACGCATCATGCTGAATCTCAAATATCCTGAACTTCAGAAGGGCAAAAAAGGACAAATCCTAAATTCTCAGCTTCGTGCCAACGAAGGTGCGCACAAAGGCACCGCCGCGAAACTGTTCGCAGGGTTTGCCAATCTTCTTGGAGCTGAAACATCAGTCACAGTCATTGACAACTGGAAACCTGGGATGAAGATTACCCAGTAATTTTTAACAAATGAAAACTT
This sequence comes from Pseudomonadota bacterium, assembly GCA_017629415.1. The sequence continues at coordinate 253 of JAGBXG010000134.1, forward strand.
CGCCTATCTGCCAGCTTTGCTGGCAGATACGGCTTCGTCAGGCCGCTATGGTTTTACCATACGCGGCCTTTTCTTTAGTGTGCGTCTCAAGCAGACAGCTCACGACAGAAAAATGCATGCATTGATGATATTTCAGGATGATATTTCAGCTCGAAGTTTCTTTTTTAATACCCACTGATAATAAACTCCAGACAATGAAAGATAGAATATGCCGCCAATCATCGTTTTAAAGACCAAATTCAGGGCATGCCCGAAATCAAGGGGCAAATAGATTAATAATCCCGTCATTGCACCGCCAATCATGATGAATGGAACAGACTGAGCCATAAAAGATAGAATCGAATATTTGGCAACACAGGATAGGGTATGAATCAAAAATACCGAAACTTCGGCAGCAACTGTGGCAATGGCAGCTCCTACAGCTCCATATCTGGGAATGAGCATAAGATTGAGCAAGATATTCATCGCTGCTCCCACAAAGAAAGAAATCACATAGATTTTATCCATCTTCTTGGGAATGATGATCTGTGTTCGAATCACATTGGCTATCGCGACAAATAACGTTGCAATCATGAGTATTCGCAACAATGGGATGCAAGGTTCAAATCCCGGGCCGTAAAAAAGTGCGACAAATTCAGGTGCGACACTCATGACACCAAAGGCAAAGGCTGAAACCACAAAAAGTGCCAGCCACATCGAACTCATCAAATATTTAATGGCGTGTTTTTCTTCGCCTTTGGTATACAAACTGGTCATGCGCGGCAGCATGACAACGCCAATCGCTGTTATCAAACAAACCGGCACAGACATGATCAGCTCAGCAGATTGAAAATAACCAAGCTCTTGAATTTCAGCCATATTTCCAAGCATCAGTTTGTTGAGATAATGATATAAACTCACACCCAAAACAGGCAAAAACAAAAGCAGCATCGGCTTGAGGTGATGAATGGCACCCTTAAAATATTGGATTTTCAGCTTGACCTTCACCATCGGAAGCATCAGCCATAAGATCAAATTGGTCATCAAATGTGTGCCGCAGCATATCAAGGTATATGGCACGACATCGTCAGGCTCTCTGACACAGATAAAAACAAGTGCCACCGCCAGAATCCTGACAAACATGCTTCGAAGGGCAGTTTTTTTGAATTCCTCCAGCCCAAAATATAACCAGGCAATATCGGTAATACCCGATAACACATAAAGACCGGCCGCTAAATAAACTGCCCAGTTATCCTGGAAAAAATAAAAAATTCCATAAGCCAAAATCGCCAAACATGAGACAACAAATTGGACACCATAAATTTCTGAAAACCGTTGATTCAGCTTTTCAGGCGTGTGTGCAATCTCGGCAATGGCACGATTCCCATAATTGACAACCCCTAACTTGGAAATCATCACAAAACATCCGGCCAATACAAAATAATAGGTATAAACCCCGATATTGGCTGCCCCCAAAACACGAGAGACATAGGGAATCGTCACCAAAGACAACAGAATCTGTAAAACCTGATAACCACTGTTGTAAAAGATGTTGCGTAGTACTTTGCTCATGCAATTTTTTATTTTTTTTATTGGGGCCCCGCCCCAAACCCCGCCGGGGCTTTGCCCCGGACCCCACTAAAGGGGCTCAGCCCCTTTAGAATCCCACAATCTGGGGCGTTTTCGTGGGTTGGACGGGTACTGAGTACTGACGTTTTAGGGCGAAATGGGACCCTGTATCCCATTCCGCTTGGGTAGACTTAA
>JAGBXG010000135.1 GCA_017629415.1 Pseudomonadota bacterium
CATACAAAGGGATTCTTTGACACTGATCAATTCGTTTACGAGCAATCCACTTCCGATAATATATCAAAGCGGCTATCTGACGATCAGTGATTATGATGAAGAGTTCTCGGAATTTACACTGGATTACCCGAATGATGAGGTCAAAGAAGGATTTTTGAAAGGTCTGACTGCACTCGTCATGGGTGATGAACGTACATCGGAGTTTGAAGTCTCGCAATTTGTGCGTGACGTTCGTCGCGGCGATACGGATGCTTTCTTTGAACGCATCGATACAATGCTGTCCAATGTTCCCTATGAAGTCAAACTCAATTATGAAGTGCATTTTCAGAATTTTATCTATTTATTGTTTAGTTTGATGGGATTTTATACAAGCGTAGAATATCATACGGCTAAAGGACGTGTAGATCTAATCGTTAAAACTGACAAATATATTTATATTATGGAATTCAAGCGCGATAGTTCTGCTCAGGCCGCTATGCAGCAAATTAATGATAAGGATTACGCCAAACCCTTTAAACTGGATGGTAGAAAGATTGTATTAATTGGAGCTAATTTTGCGTCGGATATGAGTGCATTGGATGGGGTGCTGGTGGAGGAAGGGTAGAGGGAAGCCGCGTATGGCGGCAGCCATAGCGGCTTGAGCAGCCGTATTTGCCACGCAAATAGGCTGCGCCCCCAAAAGAAAGCCGTGCGTATGGCGCAAGCCATAGCACGGCACAAAGCAATAAAAAAGACGTTCTGACGAACGTCTTTGCGTGGTTTTTAGGTATCCTTGGGGGGATGACAGGCTTTAAACATCGGCAGGCGGTTCATGATGAAACTGACGAGCCAGTTGGGCAATGTCATAATGATGAACGTGTAGAAGTGGTTCATGATGCCCGGAATGGTTTGGATTTTGCCCTTGAGCGTGGCGTTGATGGCTTTTTTGGCCAGCCAGGATGTGTCGGAAAGGAAGCCGAGGCTGCAGCCCAGTTTGCGGATTTTGTCGGAAATGGGGAGCAGGGGCGTGTTGGCGCCGCCCGGGCAGACGGCGGTGACGCTGACATTCCACGGTTTGAGCTCGAAGTGGAGGGAGCGCGACATGCTGCGGACGTAGGCTTTGGTGGCGTTGTACGTGCTGATGCCGGGCATGGCCATCCAGGCGCTCATCGACGATTGATTCATGATGTAGCCAAATCGGCGCTGTTTCATGCGTTCGGCGAAGAGAACACACATGCGCGTGACGCAATAGACGTGGAGATCGCACATGATGGCGACGCGTTTGGGGTCGGCATCGGTAAGCGGCGCAAAGAAAAAGACACCGGCATTGTTGATGAGCAGGTCGATTTCAAGGCCGTTTTCGTCGCAAAATGCGAGACATCTTTCGGGGGCGTCGCGCTGCGAAAGGTCGATGACGAAGGTGTGAACTTCGACATTGAATTCGGTGCGGATTTCATCGGCTGTTTGATTTAAGCCGGCTTCGTTCAGGTCTACGCCAACGATATGCATGCCGCGACTGGCACATTCGCGCGCCAAAGCACGCCCGATGCCGGAAGCAGCACCGGTGATGAGCGCACGTTTGGGAAGTTGTTTTTTAGCCATCAGGGGTTCCACTTTTTCTCGAGTTTTTCAATTTCGCGCTTGATCTTGGGCGGCAATTCGTCGTCACATTTGCAATGACATTTCATGTCGGATGAATACATGCGACCGATGCAATAATTGGAATGCTTGCAGCCGCTGACCGTGTTTTCGTCGCCTGCTTTGAGCTTGTTGACGAAATCGGTGTCATGGACGAGCGCGCGCGCGATTTGAACCGCTTCGAAACCGGCATCAAGGACTTCGTCAATGCCTTTGCGGCTGACGATACCGCCGACATAGATGAGCGGAAGTTTGAGTTCAGCGCGGAACTTTTTGGCCTCTTCAAGGAAATAGAGATCTTTATAGGGTACTTCGGGAATGACGATGCGGCCTGCCATCTTGATGCCAAGCTTGAGCCACCAGAAGTCTTTCATATCCATATAATAAGCCAACGTCGTGTAAGGCATGCAGCCGCGCATGACTTCCATCGGGGCTCGCGAGACAAAGCCAGCCGTCAAAACGAGGGCATCCACCCCAAGTTCCTCAAGCTTTTTCATGACCTGAAGACATTCATCATACTGCATGCCGGCTTTGAAACCGTCGTTCATGTTGACTTTGACAATCAAGCCAAGGCCATGTTCCGTACATTTGGCACGAACGGCAGAAATGACGCGAATCATGAATTTCATGCGGTTTTCAAGGCTTCCGCCGTATTCATCTTTGCGATGATTCGTGTACGGTGAAAGAAACTGCGAAATTAAATAACCATGACCAGCATGGATTTCAACACAGTCAAAGCCCGATGCTTTGACGAGATCGATGGCGTTTTCGAAATCTTTCACAAATTGATCAATTTCTTCCACCTTTAAACCGCGCACAAACGTCGGGCTGTAAAGATTAAATCCGCCCGTAGCCCCAACCGGCGTTTGGCCACACGTGGCACGATGCGTCATGTTGCCGCAATGACCGACTTGAATTGACGCTTTGGCGCCATCGGCATGAATCGCATCCGTCAGTTCCTTGAGCTTGGGCACAGCCTGCTCACGCATCCAAAGCTGCCCCTTAAATGACAATCCACTCTGATTGATCGAGGCATAAGCCACTGTCGTCATACCAATGCCGCCTTTTGCAACGGCCGTGTGGTAATTAAAAAGTGCCTCGGAAGGCTCATTGTCCACACACATGTTCTCAAATGCTGCGGAACGAATCGTTCGATTCCGAATTTCACATGGGCCAATTTTAATCGGTGTAAAAAGTTTGTCGTTCATAGCACTGTTTTTATTGTGTTCTTGATTGTGTTCTTGTTGATATGTGGGGCTCTGCCCCACACCCCGCCAAAGGGGCTGAGCCCCTTTGGAATCCCGCAAAATGAGGTGTTTTTGTGGGTTCAACGGGTACTGGTTGCTTAAGTATTGGGGAGAAATGGAACCTTGTATTCCATTCCGCTTTGGTAAGTTTAACAAATTCGTGAATGCTGACGTTTTTTTGTCGGC
>JAGBXG010000136.1 GCA_017629415.1 Pseudomonadota bacterium
GTTTGATTTGATGAGCGAAATCAAATCCATTCTGCGGCAAAAAACGTCAGCATTCACGAAGTGTTAAAACTTACCCAAAGCGGAATGGGATACAGGGTTCCCATTTCGCCCCAAAAAGTTCAGCAACCAGTATCCGGCTAACTCCCGAAAACCGCCCAAAATTGCAGGTTCCAAGGGGCTCAGCCCCTTGGCGGGGTTTGGGGCAGAGCCCCAAAAGAACTTTGCGTACACCGTGGGCAAAGCCCCAAAAGAACTCTGTGCCACCAAGAAAATCTACATCATTCTACATGATGTAATTGCAAGGACGTTTCCACTCGATCCGGCCATTGCCTTTATCATAAGTTGTAGCCAGGCATCCCAGGGGTTCATAGCGCAGCACGGGATACGGTGATTCGATCAGATGTTCCGGCACATCCACTGCGCCTGTATTCGCAATTTCGCGCATTTGCGCTTCATTCAATGTCACAATATTGCGCGTTATCTTGCCATCCAGACGCTGAATCATCGAATGACTCAAACGCCAGATGCCGCCACGTTTTTTAGCCAAACAAATGCCTGCGCGTTGGTACCCATTGATAATGCTGTCCCAGTGTGCATCAATACAATAGACGCCTCGCGAGCCGAGCAGGAAGCGAAAATGCGAGAAGTTGTCGGGGTTTACGCCGTAATAGCGTTCGATATTTTCGAGGATTGCGGCAATACGTTCGTCGTTACAATCGAGGGTTTCTGTGCGCGGCGCACAAGGATCTTCATGATAATTACGATTCGTCAGTTCGCCTGTTTTTTCAAGCACAGCCACATAAAACCCTTGTGTATCATTTTCCCATGGCGTCACGCGACGCGTACGCACAAGACTTTCATCAAACGTCCGCCCATCATACGAAGTCAGTCCCGGACGGAAATGAATCCCCTCAATAGCCGGCATTTCCACAAGTCGGAAAGGATACCGAGAGATAATTTCATGCACAACAGACTCGTTTTCATCCGGATTGAGCGAACACGTCGAATAAACAATACGTCCACCCACTTTGAGCAAACGACAGGCTGTTAATAAGATGCGATACTGTTGCGAATATTGCGTCGACGGATCTTTGGCATGCTCATAACGCGCCCGATTTTCTCCAATACTTTCAGCAAGTCCAAGCCCAGAACATGGCACATCAGCCAAAATGCGGTCAAAAATCGGCGGCAAAATCTGCGTCAGTTTTTCTGCTGCTGTATTGTAAAGCACTGCATGAGAAACCAACATACCGTCCAAACGTGCCGCCAGCGGTGTCATACGTTTGCCGGCAATATCATTGGCATAAAGACACCCTTGATTTTGCATCGCTGCCGCAATCTGCGTCGTTTTGGAACCTGGTGCCGCACACAAATCGATAATCGTATGCCCCGGCTGCGCATCTAAAAATCTTACCGGCAACTGAGAAGCCAAGCTCTGTTTAACATACCAACCCGCAAAATGATGCAATCTCTGAGTCGGATCATACGGCATCCGCAAAATACGCAAAGCATCGGGCAACCCAGCCACAGGCTCAAGTTCAAATCCTGCTTGTCCAAGCTCACGCATGACGGCTTCAGGCGTTGCGCGCAAGGTATTGACACGAATAAATTCAGATGTCGGCGGATGATTTAAAAATGTCTCTAATTCATCTCCAAAAACTTTTTGTAGATGTGCGTCGAATGAAATTTTCTCACTCTTAGTGTTGCTTGCATTTTGTTCAAACATTCAATTTTCCTTTTGAGTAATATTCCTCAAATATCGTTAATAACATGCATTGGGAATACGTATTTGAGCGCGGCTATGCCGGCTCTTTGAGCCGGCATACGCCTTGCGTTGCGCGTCTATTTCGCCCAAAGGCTCAATACGCCGCGCAAATTGCACACGGTGTATGCAAAGTCGCAAACCACTTACAAAACGTAAGTCTCCCTTGTGGATTCCAAGAGGCTCAGACCCTTGACGTCGTGTGGGTCAAAGCCCCATCAGAACTTTGCATGGCTCAGATATTCTCTGTTACATGCTGTATTTATAAACGCAAAAGCGCACGTTTTAACTCAAGATGTTCGCCAGTAGCACGATAATGCAAATAGTCGGCAATAATGGTGGCATGATCAAAGCAAATCGGATGAGGCAAACTGTTTAAAGGGAAATAAACAGCCTCTTCGGCATCATCATCTCCCACAGGTTCGCCGACGGCATGAGCCACAAAAACTGTGGACATCGTATGTTGACGTGCATCGCGCTTAGGATCTGAATAAACATAAAACAAAGAATCCAGTTCAACCGCAAGCCCTGTTTCTTCTTTGGCTTCGCGAATGGCCGCATGTTCAACAGATTCACCTTCATCAACAAAACCGCCGGGCAATGCCCAGCCTAAGGGCGGATTGCGGCGCTTCACAAGCACAATCTGCTCCTCTCTAAGAATAAGAATATCTACTGTTGGCGTAGGATTACGATACATCACGTGACCTTTTTAGGTTGATAAGCACTGAATAGGAAACCGCCCACAATCAAAGCAATACCCAGTACAATATTCCACGTGATAGGTTCGCTGAGAATCCAAGCTGCCAGCAACATGGCAATAATCGGTTTCACAAAAAAAGCATACGACGCGTTGGCTGCTCCCCCCGTTTTAATGGCTCGCATGAAACAAAAATAACCAAACCCTGTCACCACAAGACTGACATAAGCCAACAGCGGCAACGTATCAAGTGTGATATTGGAAATGATGGGTTCCCGAAACACAAACAGCAAAACAAGCTCCATCATGGCACCCATGATAAAACTCAAGCTGTTTATCGTCAGGCCGCCAAGACGTTCGATATGTTTGCGGCTTAAAACAGTATTTAATGCAAATGCCGTGGCCGCACCAAGTCCCATCAAAATACCAATCGGTTCATTGCCTTGTGCAAGATGAAACGGGTTTGCCACAAAGCAAAGACCTGTGACACAAATCGCCAACACTAAAGCACGCTTTTGGGTGAACTTCTCATGCACAATAAAATGCGCCAAAACCATAGTGATGACAGGATTAAACGATATCAAAACCGCCGCAAGATTAGCATGGGTATGCATGACACTCATTTGGAATAATGTCATGCTGATCACGATATTCACTAATCCCAAGCCAGCTAACAGTCCAAAGTCCTTGCGCGTCAATCGATACCCACGTTTGCGCAAATCATGTATGGCAAACGGCAACAAAAACAAACCGCCAATCAAAAACCGCAGAAATGTCAACTGCAACGCCGAAAATGTCGTTCCCCCAAGTTTTAGAGCGATTTCCATCGTTCCAAATGCCAGGGCGGTTAAAAGCACCCAAATATATTTATGATAATGATGCGGCACCATGTCACCTGCCTCCCAAAACAAAACGGCGCGCCCTTTAACCCGCATCCCAGTAAAGATCAATACCCGACAAACAGACAAAAACATCAAATCTATTACGGATTCCAAAGGAATGAGAACTTTGGCGAAGTTTGAAGGCAAGAAAAATAAACTTTGCTGATAACCTACCTTAACCTACATCATTAAATGATAAATTCATGATTAACCTACCTTAACCTACATCATTAAATGATAAATTCACGTTCTAAAAATGTTGTTGTGTATAAAGATGATTGATAAACTTTTAATTCGCTTTTTTAGCGATAAAATTTAGCTGGAACTTAAAACTATGATGATAAGAATTCACTCAATAAAAGATATCCCGGATGAAATCCGACAAGTCATAGAAACTTTCTACATTCATAGTGAAAAAAAAGCTCAAGATGAAGCCATCAAACTGCAACACGCCAAACCAGAGTTTGGCGCCATTCTAAAAGATGTCATCAAAATTTTTAAAAATGCTCCAGACGGCATTTCATTATTTTATGACGAACTCGTTGCACTCCAAAGCACAGCAGAAGATAAACTCGGAGACTCCAGTATCCCCGGGCTCTCTTTTAAAGATCTCAATAAACTCGCTAATCATGTATCACAACAGCCATTCAAAACTGAAAACTCCAGTTCTGCTCGGCTGAATTCCACCCCAGCTCCATCCAGAAGTGCTATCCCCATGTTCGATGAAGACAATGACAATGATTTCGGCCTAAAAGACAGCATCCTCGAAAAAGCTTTAAACGCCGATAAAAACGACCTCAAAGACCGTACACCAGCCCCCAAATTCAATCTGCTCGACATTTTTCCATCAGATTCCAAAGTCCCAGCCGCAAAACTTAGCCTCTTTGATGAATCATCTGTTCAAAATACAAATGACAAATCAAACCCTAAGCTCAATTTCCACAACGATGATGCTGAAGACCTGCATGAAGAAAAAAAAGAACTTCCATTCAGTCTGTTAAATCAAGCCCCAAGCATATCTTCTGACAAAGAAACTGACGACGACTTCGATTTACCTGCCACCCCACAAGATATCGAACTTGCAGAAGACAATGCATTCAATCTCTTCGAAGACGAAGAAGAAAACATCGAAAGCAAAAAAGACAACGAAATCAAAATCGAAAACGATTTCAATCTCTTCGAAGACGAAGAAGAAAACATCGAAAGCAAAAAAGACAACGAAATCAAAATCGAAAACGATTTCAACCTCTTCGAGGATGATGACAAAAACGAAATCAAAATCGAAAACGATTTCAATCTCTTCGAAGACGAAGAAGAAAACATCGAAAGCAAAAAAGACAACGAAATCAAAA
>JAGBXG010000137.1 GCA_017629415.1 Pseudomonadota bacterium
AGCGCCGCAGGGGGCGTCTGCCCCCTGTCTAATTTTCATACAGGCAGGCATTATAGTCGATGTTCATACGCCATCCGCAGGAACCTTCAATACAAGCGCATTCGCGCGGATGTTTTCGGTGACATGTGATATCGCGTTCGACCTTGGCAGTGGCATCTTTGTCGATGCGTACCGTGCCTTTCATCTCGGAAATGGCTTTCAGCGTTTCGACGGCATTGATAATCGTCTCAGAATGGGCGGCATGATGCATGACGATTTCAAAGCGGCCGTCTTGAATCGCTTGTTTCGGCAGAGCGGAGGCTATAATTTCATTACCTAACATCAACGTGATAAGCTTTTCTTCAGAAGTCCAAGCTTCAAAAGTTGGAACAACCGGTTCGGCAAGGGTAGCGCTGATGAGAATATCCTCATTATCTATGCGGTAATTGAAATCTGTCCAGAATCGTGCCGAAATACGCTGTCTTTTGTCGATGGGCCACAAGCGAAGCTGCGCGATCGTCTCAAAAATGACATCGTAAGCCCACAGCCGTTCGATATCATCATTTTCAGAAATTTTGATGTCATGAATCGAAGCGACCTGCGTCCAGGCAGCGCGCACATCATCTTTAGAGAGCATATCGCCGGAACGGATTTTCTTTTCAACGAGATTTCCGGCCCCTTTCATGGATTTCAGCGTGATATCGGGATCGGACTTGGTAAGCTGTGCATAAATGGCTTGCGTATGCTGTTGCGCTTTAGGGTGCAAACGTGCAAAACCGGAATGCGTGAGCTGTTCAAGGGCGGTTTCAACACGCATGCGCTGAGCTTCTGTGGCCTGAAACGAGAGAGTCCAGCGGCCGGTAGCATATCCGCCCAGGCGAACGGTTTCAGATTCGCGGACAGTCAGCTGGTCAGTGACAAGACTTTTAATGATACCGATATCAGAAGTGTCGTCGATGGCCAGCACGATGCGGTGATCGCAATATTCGGGTTCAGGCATGGCACGGCACATGGTTTGATGGCATCCTGTAATGATGCAGTCGCTGTCTTGTGTGCAATGATTGGCCAAAACCGTGCGTGTGCGTTCAACTTTGGCCTGGAATTGAGCTTCTCGGGCATCCTCGTCATCACATGCTTGAACAAACAGCAGCGAACACAGAAGATAAGGCAGAACTTTCAGAACTTTGAATGACATAAATATAAAAAAATAGCAGCTCTTTGCCTGAATCATGACGAAAAAGCTGCCGGAAAAATGAATGAAAGTCAGATGAATCGTTTCATTTAGAGTCGTTTTTTAGCCTTCGCCAATTCGTTTGCCGAAAGGCCAACGGCACCTTGAATGGTCAATTTTTTGACGGCTCCGGTTTGTTTTTCGATGCCTTGAACGCTGACAACACCGTCCGCATTGATGCAGAACTGTACTTCGATGCGCGGAGCACCTGCGGGCATCGGGGGAATATCAGAAAGGACGAACGTACCCAGTTTGGCACATTCACTGGCTTTTTCGGAATCCCCTTGCATGACGGTAATACGTACAAAGCTCTGGTTATTTTCCGTGGTTGTAAAAACTTTCGAAGCTTGTGTCGGGATAGAAGTATTGCGTTCAATAATCGTAGAAACGTGATCGCCGGAAGTTTCGATACCAAGGTTAAGCGGTGTAACATCGAGCAGGATGACTTCTTCGATATCGCCGCCCAAAATACCGGACTGGATGGCAGCACCGAGGGCAACGGCTTCATCAGGATTAACGCCATGGCTGATGCGATTGCCGAAAATTTGCTCCACGCGGTCGCGGACAGCCGGCATACGCGTCATGCCACCGACGAGCAAAACTTCATCGAGATCGTTGGGAGTAAGACCCGCTTCATTCATGGCATCGCGGCAGGGACCTTCAAGCTTGGTGATGAGGGGGCGAATCAGGGATTCAATGTCCGCGCGAGTAATATCGACAGACAGATGCAACGGACCGGCAGGACCGATGGCCAAGAAAGGCAGATTGACGTTTGTTTCCGTCAGCGTTGAAAGCTCGCATTTGACCGATTCTGCAGCTTCACGGACGCGTTGAACAGCCATTTTATCCGAAGAAATATCGACACCCGTTTCTTCTTTGAAAATCTTGGCAAGATAATCATAAATCACTGTGTCAAAATCATTGCCACCGAGGTGGTTATTTCCGGCTGTAGCAAGGACTTTAAAGGTGCCTTCATTGCATTGCAGAATAGAAATATCGAACGTACCACCGCCGAGATCGAAAACAGCCACATAACCGGAGGTCCGTTTTTTCAACCCAAAAGCCAGTGCAGCAAGCGTCGGTTCATTCATAATGCGAAGAACTTCAAGACCTGCAAGCTGACAAGCTTCTCGCGTGGCCTGACGCTGCGCGTCATTAAAATAAGCAGGAACTGCAACAACACATTGCGTCACAGGTTCAGAGCAATAAGATTCCGCACATTCGCGAAGTTTGCCCACAATCATCGCACTGATTTCCTGCGGGCTATAGCTGGACGTATCAATCTGAACCCAGGCATCGCCATTCGGACTCGGAACAATACTGTAAGGAATACTTTGCGAAAAATCCTGAACATCAGGATCGGATGCACGACGACCAATCAGACGTTTGACACTATAAATTGTACGCTCCGGATTGACAGCCGCCTGTCTTTTGGCATGCACACCCACATGACGTTCGCCTTTCGTTGTAAAAGCAACCATCGAAGGTGTCGTCCGCTGTCCTTCCACATTGACAATGACCACAGGCTCGCTGCCTTCAATAATCGATATGCAGGAGTTTGTTGTACCAAGGTCGATACCGATGATTTTTCCCATGCTTTAACCCTTAACCCACTATCAAAACTTGCTTGCAAATGCTCAATATGAATTCACGCATAAACTTTTTCTCGTTATCCGCAAACTCTTAATTTACCATACACCAGTTTGCCTACATTTGACTACCTTTTAAATATCACTGCATCAAAGTGTGGCGTTAGTTTACAGTTTAGCATAACAAAAAAATTCAGCAAAACTTACTGAATGATTTCCAAAAGTTTTTGAGCTGTGGCTAAACTCATGCCTGCCACTTGAGCCAAGGTTTCTGGTGTCTGTTTGGCAATTTCCTTGATGCTGCCAAAGGCTTTCATCAGCTTTGCCTTGCGCTTGGGACCAATGCCTTCCACATCGTCCAGGCGGCTTCTCAAACCTTCAGATTCGCGCTGTTTCCGGTGGAATCCAATCGCACGGCGGTGTGTTTCATCGCGAATATGAGCCATCAGCAGAATTTCCTGACAGCTTTGATCCA
>JAGBXG010000138.1 GCA_017629415.1 Pseudomonadota bacterium
AAGTGTCCGAAATCCGGCCCGAAATATATCGATTTTGATCGTCCGACACAGCCCATTACAGGCATCAGCTGGTACGAAGCTGATATCTTTTGCAAAGCACAAGGCAAACATCTGCCCAGTGAAGCAGAATGGGAGATGGCGGCACGCGGAAATAATGGAGATATGTATCCTTGGGGCAATGATGCCGCCACTTGTGAGAATTCGGTCATCATGGACGACAAAAAAGGCCGTTCTTGCGGTACGACCAAACGCGGCAATCATCCAGAAAAGGGACGTGTTTTGGAAGTATGTTCGCGTGGAGCATCCCGATATGGCTTATGCGATATGATCGGCAATGCAGAGGAATGGGTCGCAGATTGGTACACTGCAAGTTATGAAGCCTGCGGCGCAGATTGTGAAGGTCCAAACCCCAAAGGTCCTTGTGCCGGCAGTGCGGACGAAAATTGCGGCAAACTGCGTTATAAAGTTGTTCGCGGCGGTTCATGGTACTGGCCTGCCGAACATGCGACAGGCATCCACCGACGCTCGCATGTCCCCAGTAACAATCCCTACCATCACTTCGGATTCCGTTGCGCCGCCACCCAAGAAGAAATGCAAAACTTAATGAAATAGATGATTTAAATAGCCTTGTCACCCCATATTTCCCGACAGATGACCGAATCAAAACTGCCTGCGTGGTTAAACCGTTATACCAATACGGTGATGATTACGTTGATGTGGCCGTGTATTTTGCTCGGGTTTGTGTACCTTGTGCTGTTTTTTATTCTGAATAGTTCGTGGGCTCCAAAGATTCTGTATGGTCAACTCGGTAATTTTTTGCGCGGTGACTATTATGTGGAATCGATGTCAACGGATGCTTTTTTGCAGACCTTGACTTTGAACAATGTGCGTTTGACCGAAGCCGGTCAGCAAGAAAATGTTGTTTTTGCCTCGCGCGTTGAAGCGAAAATTCCGATCCTTGAGCTTAGCGATTTGATAACGTCAAACACGTTCAAGCTTGGGCGCATTAAAGCTTATGATGCTGATGTTGTTTTAGATTTCACACGCGGGGAACTGAATATTTTAAAAGTGGTGCTGCCGTATGCCAGCAAACCGGAACCGCCGGATCCCGAGCCCAGTACGTTTACGATCTTTCTGTCTGATCTGAATGTTGAAAATACGACAGTACATCTCATTTTTGATGGATTTCGGATCGATCTTTTTGATGTTCATGTCGATCATTATGGCATCAAAGCCGGCAGCATTCTTGAAATGACATCACCGCTTGCCAAAAACAACGGTGGTAAGGAAGCTGTTCGTGTCGGTCACGGCCGCCTTGATTTTAATCCAGGGTTGTTTTCCTTTTCGTTGTCCAGTGTTGGAGATGCTGCCGAAGGTTTGATCATGAGCGGTGGTCCTGGTTCTGCTGGTAAAGTGGGTTATGCTCACCAGATGATGGCCAGACATCTCGAACAAATGCTGCGCACCGATCCGCTGTATGCCGAAAAACTCGGTGTAAGCCGTGATATGCGCGGGCATTTTATGATTCCGCTTGAACGAACACTTGTAGACGGTTTTAACTGGCATACCAATACATTCAAAGTTCCGAAAATGACAACGGTCTTAAGTGATGGCGGTCATCTTGTTTTGCGCGACGGCATGATGAATGTCGGACCAACACAGGCAGATATTGACGCACATGCGCTGCAATACAAGCACAAACCTTCTGGACTCTTGCCGCAAGAAAGCCTGTTGTGGGGAGCCTCCATCGATCTGAATTTAAAAGTTTCAGACCCGATTTTAGCCTACTTTTTTGGTCCGATTTTAAACGGCGATGACAAATTCAGACTTCAGGCATCCATGGCAGGGGATTTGGCTCGCGTTTCCGGCGATATTGCCTTGGATATGCCGGAGTTCACGACTTTTGATATCGATGTGGACCGCGCCACACTCCGCGCACACATGGATGGTCAGCATCTTGACATTGAACGGTTTGAAGCCGATACGATGTTAGGCAGTATGCTGTTGGGCGGTTATTATGAA
>JAGBXG010000139.1 GCA_017629415.1 Pseudomonadota bacterium
ACATAGGGCAGAGCAGAGGGGGCGTGCTAGCGCACGTGACCGACTGCAAGGACGCAGCTGACGAAGAAAGCACACCATTCTGTCGAGCAAAAAGAGACGTTGCCCCAGATCCCACCAAAGAAGCTGAGCACCTTTGAAATCCTGCAATTATGGATGGTTTTTGTACGGCACAATGAACGTGAAAATCAGCGCTCTCCAATGGAGAAAGGGAGCTCTTTTTCTCATTGCGCATTCACCCATTTGCTGTCATGGATCATGTGGTTGTGTGATGTGTGATGATTGTCTTGCGGAGGAAAAAAATGTCTTTTGAGTTGATTCGTGGTGATATTACACAAGTTCAGGCGGATGCGATTGTGAATGCGGCCAATGTGAAACTGATGCCTGGCGGTG
The DNA here is from genome assembly GCA_017629415.1 of Pseudomonadota bacterium. The sequence goes on from JAGBXG010000139.1 coordinate 391, forward strand.
GGGTTTGCGGTGCGATTTTTAAGGCAGCTGGGTTTGAACCATTGCTTGAAGCATGTATGGCGATTGGTCATTGTCCGGTGGGCGAGGCTGTCGCAACGCCGGGTTTTGCTTTGTCGAAAGTGATTATTCATACGGCGGGGCCTGTGTGGAAGGGCGGGCAATATCATGAGCATATATTGTTAGAAAATGCGTACAGGAATAGTGTGAAATTGGCGGTGGAAAAGGAATGTCAATCAATAGCATTTCCGCTGATTTCAGCAGGTATTTTTGGATATCCAAAAGATTTGGCGTTTGATGTAGCGTCTCAAGTTTTGCGCGAATGTGCCGAACAATATGATATTCATATTATTCTTGTTCTATTTGATTCGATGAAGCTGCTGAATTCGCGTCAGGAAGCCGATTTAATGCGTTATATTGAGTGGCGTGAGCAACAGACTGAAGCCGATGACACGCTTGAACTGAATACTCATAACGCATCTGAGGAAGATTTTGATGACTTTGCAGAAGGTATGCCGGATTTTACGTCGGCACCATTTCTTGAGAAAGCCAACCTCAAACACGCATCTGAGTCTTGTCATATTTCGCTGGAAGAGGCCTTGGAAGAGGTGGAACCTTCATTTTCTGAATACCTTGTTAATCTGATATTAGAACGTTGTGACAATCCGGCTCAAATCTATAAAAAAGCGAATATCGATAGAAAGTTATTTTCTAAAATTCGCAACAATCGAGAATACAAACCTGGGAAAGCCGTCGTTTTAGCGTTTGCAGTTGCGCTTGAGCTCAATTGGTATGAAACAGTTGATTTGCTGGCATCGGCGGGTTATGCATTTTCGCATTCTTCGCGATTTGATATTATTGTAGAATACTACATCAAAAACGAGAAATATGATATTTTTGAAATCAATGAAGCATTATTTCAATATGAACAACCTTTATTAGGAAGTCAGATATATTGATAGATATATGCTAATATCATTATCTTAGAAAATGTATATATTCATATTTATGAGAGCTGCCGTTGTATCCAAACCAAAAAGAGAGCGGAAAGACGCTCTCTTTATGATTCCTGCACGGTATTTTGAGCCAATTTGGCTTTGTATTTTTCCAGTTTTTCGGCTTTTTCTTTAACAGGTATGACGTTGATAGCCGTTTCACCTTTGGTGGTTTTACAGTATTCAAAGATAACTCGCTGACCTCGTCTTAAGAATTTGACACCCGGCACTTGGATGGCACTTTGATGAACAAAAAGCTCTGTCGTATTGCCGTCTTCCCAGATAAAGCCATACCCGAGAGAACGTTCAAACCAGCGTACACGACCATGCGCCGGCCTGCGTTCGATGATATCCTTGTCAATGACAATAGAATCATCTACAGCCGGTACAAAAACGGTATCGCCATCTAATTCTATGGGATTGATAAAAGGTTTAGTCTCCACGTTCGATATCTCTCTGGGCTGTGCGTGTTTTCAAGGCTTCGCGTTTGTCATAATTCTTCTTACCGCGACAAAGTCCAAGTTCCAACTTAATTCGCCCATTTTTGAAATACATGCAAAGCGGAATTAATGTCAGACCTTGTCTGTCGAGGACATGGGACAGTTTAGCGAGCTCGCGCTTGTGAAGCAAGAGCTTACGAGGGCGCAGAGGTTCGTGATTGTTGCGGTTTGCCCAAGGATATTCGGCAATATGCGCGTTGAGCATAAAAAGCTCTGGTTCTCCTGTTTCGGAAAACTTTGCATACGATTCCCCAAGAGAAACATGGCCGGCACGAATGCTTTTGACTTCGCTACCTAAAAGCACAAGACCGGCTTCGTATTTTTCTTCAATGCTGTAATCAAACCATGCGCGTTTATTTTTTGCGATGATTTTCATACCCGAGCTGGTACTTCCCGATTTAGCCATGAAATCTCCTTTTTATATTTGGGTTTTGTTTTTTGTGAAGCTCCGTCCCACACCACGCCTGAGCTTTGCACCGGCAATCATAACGTCTATTTTTTCTTTTCCCATTTTCTGCGGCCTGCAGGTTTTTTAAAGAGAACTTTGATGGGTGTACCTTCAAAGCCGTAGTAGGCGCGAATTTGGTTCATGAGATAGCGTTTATAATCGGTAGGAACAATTTCCGGAGCATTGCATTGCAAAACGAAGGTCGGTGGACGAATGGCGACCTGCTGTGCAAAATAGAACCGGAGATTGCGGCTGCCAACGGTAGGCGGATTATGCTGCTCAAGGATGCGTCGGAAAACGCGGTTAAGTTCGCCGGTAGGCACGCGAGAGCTGGCGGTGGTATAAAGTTTTTTCGCGATATCAAGGATCTTATGTGTTCGGGTGCCGGTAAGGGCGCTGATGGTGAACACGGGCACGTGATCGATAAACGAGAGTTTTTCACGAGCTGCGTTGATATATTCCGAAGCCGTGCGATCGGTTTTATCGCTGATGCAGTCCCATTTGTTGAGCAGAACGGCAATGGCACAGCCGCGTTCGAGAGCCAGAGCGGCAATTTTGAGGTCTTGTTCGGTCACGCCGATTTGGACATCAATAACGAGCAACACGACATCAGCGCGTTCAACGGCATCAAGGGCTTTGACGATGCTGAACTTTTCAATACGCTGACTGATGGCGCTTTTTCGACGAATACCAGCGGTATCGATAAGAACGTATTGCTGTCCGTCTTTGCCTTCGAGTTCGGAGTCGATCGTATCGCGCGTTGTACCGGCGATATCGGCGGTCAGCAGGCGTTTATAGCCTAAGAGTTTGTTGATAAGCGTGGATTTGCCGGTATTCGGTTTGCCGAGCACGGCGATATAAATCGTTTCCTGGCTGACGCGTTCGGCCAATTCTTCGGCGTAAGAAGCCGTCGCAGGAACTTCGTACAGTTCGATATCTTCTTCGGTTTCGAAAGTATGGGACGTTTCATCAGAATCTTCATCTTCTGAGTCTAAGGCTTTTTCATCTTCATCTTCTGCATCTAAAGACATTTCGTCAGAGGATTCATCTTCATATTCATCCTCATACACGCTGTCTTCATACACGCCATCGTAATCGTCGGCGTCATATTCGTCGTCATCACCGTCTTCGGGTTCAAAACCTTGAGGATATTCGCCGAATTCCTTGGCGTATTCGTCGGTGAATTCGCCAAAGTCGTTGTCGATGACAAATTTGGCGCGTTTGTCGGCTTCGACATCGTTTTGTGGGAAATCACGGGTGACGGCATCGACGAGATCGGGGAATCCGAGGCCGTGTTCTGCGGACAAGGGAAGCATTTCGTCAAACGCGAGTTCGTAGAAATCGTAGGTGAGTTCGAGGTGTTTGTACTGATCGACTTTGTTGACGGTCAGAATGATGCGCTTGTTGGAACGTCTGAGAATTTCGGCAATTTGCTGGTCTGCGGGCAAAAGTCCGGCTCTTGAATCGACAACGAAGAGAATGACATCGGCTTCTTCGACGGCCAATTGTGCCTGAATGCGCATCTGTTCGAGCAGGATATCGGTGGATTCGGGTTCGAAACCGCCGGTATCGATGACCGTAAAGCGGCAGGAGTTCCAGCGTGCAGTGCCGTAATTGCGATCGCGCGTGACACCTGGGGTATTTTCGACGATGGCCATACGTGAGCGCACAAAACGGTTGAACAAGCGCGATTTGCCAACATTGGGGCGCCCGACGAGGGCAACGATAGGTAATCTTTCTTTCATCTTTCTATTTCTCACTCATGTAACCGAATCCCTTCAGGTCTTTGACGCTTTCGCTCCAGTCGCTTTTGACTTTAACGACGAGTTCGAGCTGAATATTGGCGTCGAGAACTGAGGAGAGTTTTTCGCGAGCTTCGATGCCGAGCTGTTTGATGGCGGCGCCTTTTTTGCCGACGAAAATGGCTTTTTGGCTTTCGCGTTCGACGTAAATCGTAGCTTTAATTTCGATGCGTCCGGCATCGCGCAGGGATTTGAAGTCATCGATATGGACGGCGGCTGAGTAAGGCAATTCCTTGCTCATTTGTCGGTAAATGACTTCGCGGATGGTTTCTGCCGCGAGGAAGCGTTCGCTTTGATCGGTGTAATATTCTTTGGGGTAGAGGGCCGGCTGCACGGGCAAATGTTTTTCGAGGTTGTTGAGCAGGGTATCGAATTCTTTGCGCTTGCGAGCACTGACAGCGACGATATCTTTAAAGTCGTAGGCTTTGCTGTATTTGTCGATGATGGGCAGCAATTTGGAGGGATCGCTGAGCAAATCGAGCTTGTTAATGGCCAGAACAGCAGGTTTATTGGCTGTTTTCAGGGCATCGATGAGGCCCTGTTCGATTTCTTCGATTTCGCCGGATTTGGTGATAGCGTGGGCGGCATCAATGAGCATGAGAACGCAGTCGGCATCGCCGAGCGCGGACAAGGCGGCATCGACCATGACCTGATTGAGCTTGCGTTTGAGCCACAGGTGGAGGCCCGGCGTATCGATGAAGACGATTTGAGATTGTTTTCGGTTGACGATGCCGCGAATTTTATCGCGCGTCGTCTGTGCTTTAGAGCTCGTGATGCTGACGCGTTCGCCGGTCAGGGCATTGACGAGTGTAGATTTTCCGGCATTTGTGCGTCCAACGAGGGCAACAAAGCCGCAACGATATTCTTTAGGCATAAAATCCATCTCTTGGGGTGCCATTTGAGCTCACAAGTGAGCTTGTGTTGGCACATATTTTAGAAAAAAGCTTGGTTTGTTAGAATTTTAGAAAATCCCGAGTTTAAAAAATGCCTGGGATTTTAGAAAAAAGCGTCATTTTGGGCAAACATCACAAAGCCGCCGTGTATTGCGCAAGCAATAGCGGCGGCCCAAAAGCCGCCGTATTTTCCGCGCTGCAAGCCGGAAAATAGGCGGCTGATAAAGAGAATAGCAAATTATGATGCACTCTTAGCAAAAGTGACAATCGGCTCATGCTGTTTGAGGACGACGCCTTCGTCGATCGTAACACCGGAGATACCTTCCATGGACGGGACTTCGTACATAATGTCGAGCATGACCTCTTCGAAGATGGAACGCAACCCGCGAGCACCGCTTTTACGGCGGATGGCTTCGCGGACGATGGCACGGCGCGCGTCTTCGGTGACAGTCAGTTTGACGTTGTCGAGTTCGAAAAGGCGTTCGTATTGGCGCAGAATGCTGTTTTTGGGTTTCCACATAATTTCGAGCAATGCGTCTTCGTCGAGGTCATCAAGCGTGACGATGATGGGAATACGTCCCATGAATTCGGGAATAAGCCCGAATTTAATGATATCGATGGTTTCGACCTGCCGTCGGAGTTCAGCTTCTTTTTCATCGCCTTTTTTGCTGCCTTCATCGCGATGGAAGCCCATATTGCTGACGCCAATGCGGTTTTGAACGATATTCGTAATATTATTGAATGCACCTGAAAAAATGAACAAAATGTTCGTCGTATCGACCTGAATAAGGTCTTGTTGCGGGCGATTTTTCGAGCTTTCGGGCGTGAATGTGACCGAACCGGATTCAATCATTTTGAGAAGTGCCTGCTGAACGCCTTCGCCACCGACATCGCGTCCTTTGTCGCTTCGCGTGGCAATTTTATCGATTTCGTCGATACAAACGATACCTTTTGAAGTACGTTCGATATTTTTGCCAGACGCAATCCACAAATTTTTAATGATATTTTCAACGTCTTCGCCGACATAACCGGCTTCGGTCAATGTGGTGGCATCGGCAACGGTGAACGGCACATTGAGGAGCTTGGCGATACTTTGCGCGATAAGCGTTTTGCCGCATCCGGTGGGGCCGGTCATCAAAATATTGCCTTTGGTCAGCTGCACATCGTCGTTATCATCGATATGAATATTCTCAATGCGTTTATAATGGTTATAAATGGCGACGCTCATGGCAATTTTGGCGCGATCCTGGCCAACAATATGCTCGTCAAGATATGCCTTGATGCGCGACGGACGCATGTCGCTTGCCGAAATTTCAACATCTTTGTCAGCTGTTGCCCGACTTTCTTCCTGCATCAGCATGCCCATGCATTTCATGGTGCATTCGTCGCAAATGCACACGCCAACATTAGGTGTGTCGCGGCGGAAAACGAGTTTACGAACATTTTTTTCTTCTTTGCCGCAGAATGAGCAGCGGATTTTTTTAACGGCCATATCTGAACATTACCTCAGTAAAATGGGAGCCATCCCCAAAAAACACAGCGGATAATTTTAAGCATACAGACATGAATTGTCAACGCAAGTCCGAAATTTTAACATGATAATTTTGGGGCGCGTGCTATGTCGGCCTTTCAGGCCTTTCATACGCCGCGCCGTGCGGCTATGTCGCCAAGGCTCCATACGCCGCACAAAACCCAATACAGGCCTCAAAGGTGCGGCATTCAATGGCGCACATAGTGTTATTATGTGCAGATTATTTTTCATCCGAAATGTCGATATTCTCATCAAAAATGTATTCGCCACTTCCCATATCGACATCATAAGCATCCATATCCTCAACAATATCGGGAATCTCCGGCATTTCACATGGCGCATGCAAAGCAAGAGGCTGGGTTGCAAACATTTCGTTTTCAGCCACTTCGGGGACATCGGCTTTGACATCCTTGGCCGAAAGCTCCTGAAAAAAGTTATTGTCAATAAAGACAATCGGGAGTTCATTCGGCGTGACGCCAATACGTGCATCCAGCATAATAGGTGCAATTTGACGTGCGGAATAAGCGTAAATCGGATACTCCCGAGCCGTACACTCATTCAACGCATCTCGCGAGACATCCCCATTACTCATCAAAACACCGTGATCGTAGCCAAACTCACGAATGAGATCGCGAAACTGCAAAACGTCCTCAGTTGTCACAAGCGGTGTATGTATAATTTTAATGATAACAGGAATATACGTCAAACCGCGAGCCTCTTCAGCACGGAAAATATGCGAGTTATCACATTCACGGCACTGAGAAATCATGGTGTAGCTTAAATGCTTAAGGATGATCGTTGCCAGCTGTAACCATGCCTGCGAAGAAAGCTCTCGAAGTTTAATAGACAAAGCATGAATGGAATAAATCCGCAGCTGTCTGGACATGTCATAAAGCTTGGATTCAAGCTTAAGAATATGTCTGGCCAGGAAATTTTCCGTCAGTGTCCACATATCCGGCGGAATATGCATAAAAACTGCACGTTTCCCTCTGGAAACGCGCAAAGCATTATCTGCGCGCATCGCCAGAACTACAGATTGCTCATAAACGGCATTTCCCATCTTCTGTGACATGGCAGATGCAATGAGCGCACTTCGCATGGGTGTGGGATCATTGCGCAGCGTTTTCACAATCGCAGCACAGAGATTGTAGTGCTCATTATGCTGTGCATTGAGATTCTGACGCACTTCTTCAAACTGCGTCTTTTCAGCAAGTTCTGTATCCCAATCGATATCTTGTTTGTCATCCTCAGAGGTGAAGGCAGATTCAAACTTAAGCTGTACTGCTTTTCGGAACTGAATATCGTCATTTTCAAGCAACGGAATCGATTCAGCCTCATCGAGAAGACCAATGTTGACACAAGGAAAATCAACACTTGCAACCGACTGCGGAAGTGTCGGCTCATCTGTTCTGGCAAGAATTTCCTCTGACCATCCCCGAAGAGCAAAATCTCCGTTATCGAGACGAATAAGGGCACCGGTATCACATCGCTGTACAGCACGTATTAAGCAGGAAGCCATAACGAGTTCTGGTGTCCTACCCACGTGCCCAAGCAGCTGCCTACTGATGGCAAACTGCGTGATAGCTTTGTAATCCAGCGGCCTTTGAACAGTGCGCAATACTTCAATGGCAGCTTCGAAAAATGTCATGACAAACTCTCCGCAAGACAAGCACCTTGATTTCGGGAGTGTCACAGGTTGATTCAGGGACAATAATGGCCGCGTCATTTTAAGCGTCACATATGCCCATTTGTCATTTCATATCAATAGATCAGAATCTGGATGTTTGCCTCATAAGGAATGAAGTATTGCTTCGCAGAAAACGGTTAAACTTAAACCGTGTGAATGAAATTGAAATCAATCTGAAACTCTCTCGAATTCCCCGATTCACGGGTGCACCATAATGCAAAGGACGCTGCCTTGAACTCGGGCGCGATGCGCCAAAAATCTGATAAACCGCTCGCTGGCGATCAAAAACCTGCCGAATATTATACGGAAAACCTAAATTTGTATCAAGAATAATACAGTATATCTCCTTGATTTCTCGGTATTTTTTGAATTTATCTATGCACATTGCCATGACAAAATACAAAATCCCCAAACGGCTCAAACGCATTCTCATGCCATTCAAATTTCATCAAACATAACCAAAATAACTGGCATACTTTTGGCAACATATATTCCACAAATCTCTATAATTTCGCATTTTCAAAATTATGCAATTTGCATAATTAAATTATGCAAATTAATTATTCAAATAATACCAAACCCTCTCACAACAACAACATATCAGCATAACTCATTGAATTTATTGATTAATAATCAAACTTTTCAATCTGGCACATTCATTTCAAATCGGATAAACCGCCGGAACAAGGCGCGGCATACACTCCCATTATGCAGCATCCCGGTCGATTGTGATTTCTTAAGTTTGAGAGGTTTCCCATGACATCGTCATTTGAATTATTCCAAGCCGAAGCTCTTAGCCATAAGGCTGCTTTAATGACTCATGCGCTGCGTCTGACGCGTAACGAACGTGATGCCGAGGACCTCATGCAGGATACATTGATTCGCGCGTTTAAACATTTTGATAAATTTGAACAAGGAACGAACTGCAAAGCATGGTTATGCCGCATCATGACAAATGAATTCATCAGTCAGTATCGTCATTCCCATCGTGAACGCATGTGCGTAGATCGCCAGGAAGAATTGGACGAGAATCGCGCGGATATGTCAGATATGTATTACGACGATGCACAATATTGTGAACACAGCGAAGATTTCAGCGATGAAGTGTCAAGCGCGCTAAAAAATGTACCTGAAGATTTTAGGGCAATTGTGATTATGGCCGATCTGCAGGAACAATCATACAAAGAAATTGCCGATCAGCTTTCCATTCCCATTGGAACAGTGATGAGCCGTCTTTTCAGAGGCCGTCAGATTCTTCGCAAAAAACTTCATGACTATGCAGCCAGCTTAGGCATTATTCGCATTTAATCTATCATCCGGTTCCCGGCGGATGTTGAATAGGCACGCCAGTCTGGCACCTGTCTGCGAAACACAGCCAGACTGACGCGGTTTGAGCGGCCGTATAAGCCGGTCATTGCTTTAAACCTATCATGCCAACATATTATTCCTTTTTTTATGCGGTCAATCCATTTTTATGGTCCGCCTCACTTTCTTTCGATTTTCCTCAAAGAGGATTGAAATATGAACGCACTCACTCATTCCCAGTTTGAACAGGAAGCGCTGCCACACATGCCGGCGCTGTATGGCATGGCCCTCAAATATACGCACAATGAATCCGAAGCCGAAGACTTGGTCCAGGATTCCATGATCAAAGCATACAATAATTTTGATTCTTATGTCGAAGGCACCAATTGTCGTGCATGGCTTTTCAGAATTATGACCAATACATTCATTAACAAATATCGCCGCAAACGCCGTGAACGTGCTTATTTGGATAGCGTGGTCCAAGAGAATACCAACAGCGATATCCTTATCGCAAACGCACCGGAACAAGATCTTGAGGAATCCGAATCAGATGGCACACGCGGATGTTTTTATGCTTTCTCGGATGAAATTGTCCGAGCATTTAACAGCGTTTCTTCTGAATTCAAATCCATTGTAATGATGGCTGACTTACAAGATCTGTCCTACAAAGAAATTGCCGAAAAACTCGATATTCCCATCGGAACCGTGATGAGCCGATTGTTCCGAGGTCGACAAATGCTAAAGAAAAACCTGACAGAATATGCCATAGCTTCGGGATATCACGTCAAATAAGCTGAATATATCCCCCAAAAGCCTGAAACGTCTTCCGGGATGGACGTTTCAGGCTTTTTTTATAACTCCTGAATAGCCAGAATATACCCCAAATTACATACCACTTATGAATCAACACATGACAGATACGCTCAATACAGATACGCTCAATGGGATACCACCGATCCCGGCTCATTCATAAAAACGTCAAATCCATTGCAGGTTCCAAGGGGCTCAACCCCTTGGCGAGGTTGGGGGCGGAGCCCCAAAAGAACTTTGCATATACCATAGTTATGAAACAGGCGGTTTCATCAATGTTAAAAGCAGCTGAGACAAAACAATCGACGAAGGCACAGGCTTGGATTTCAAACTGCGGTCAGTTTCAAAAACATCGGCATGAAATTTATAAAGCTCTGCCATCGAATAATGATTGGCCGCTTCCAAATACTCGCGCATGGCATAAGGATTGATGCCTGCTTGTTGGGCAATATCATTGTCAGAAAGCTTTTGTTGTTTGCCAAGTTTGACCTGAAGCATCATGCGCGCATGTCTTGCCAACATGCCGTTAATCACAACAGGTTCTTGCTTTTGATAAAGCAGAGCTCTTAATGCTTCCAATGCAAGCGGAATATTGCGCTTTGTAATTGCCTTTGTCAGCTCAAAAATACTGCGTTCTCGTGTATCAATGACGTGTTCTTCAATAATTTCAGGCGTAATCAGCTGATCTTGAGATATGACCAGCTCAAGTTTTTCTAAAGCACGTTCAATAAGAGCACGGTTAGGACCGATACAATTGGCCAAAGCATCGGCAGCAAATGTATCAAACTTCAGATTTCGACTTGCCGCTGCTGATGCCACATATTCGCTGACATTACGTTCTTCAAGAACAGGACAATTCACTGCATAAACAGCTTTTTTAATTTCTGTCCAAGATTTGCGGCGTGCGTCTATTTTGGCTGCAATCAAAACCAAATGAGCACGCGCTGGCTTTTTGACATAATCCACAATCTTTTGAAGATCAGTCTCATTGAGCTTGTCCACATCGCGGTAAACAACAACTTTGGGACCACCAAACATCGATACTGTGCGCACAGCATCTATCGGCTTGGAAACTTCAACTTCTCCGGCACGATAAACTTCCCAACTCAAAGGAGCTACGGCTTTACCTTTGAAACGCTTGGCCGAAACAGCATCAACGAGTTTGTCCACAACAAAGCTGTCTTCACCATAAAATAAATAAACGCGCTCAAGCGGATCGCTTCCCGTTAAATGGCGAAATGCCTGCAAAGATTCATCAGCTGTTTTTTTAGCCATGACACGAGCTGCCTGAAAATAAAGTCCAAAATACTTGATGCGGAATTTTTTTGAAAAAAAATCCCATGAGACAAACTCACAGCATGCCTCATGGGTTCAAGAATTGTAAAGCCAAATCCGCCGATCTAGGCCTCAGAATCAGCATCCTCATCCGTTTCAGGACTGCCCATCAACACTTGGTCAATAATGGGAAGATCCTTGGCTTCACGAATGCGATTTTCAATGCTCATCATGATATCGGGATTGTCCATTAAAAATTCTTTGCAAGCTTCGCGACCATTACCAAGACGTTCGCCTTCATAAGAATACCATGCACCCGATTTGTCTACGATATTGAGAGCTGCACCTAAATCGAGCACATCGCCGGCACGGTTGATACCTTGACCGTAAATAATATCAACTTCAACTTCACGGAATGGAGGCGCAAGTTTATTTTTGACTACCTTGATGCGCGTACGCTGACCCACAACATCTGTGCTGTTCTTGATCTGGCTGACTTTGCGAACATCAAGACGAACAGAAGAATAAAACTTCAAAGCATTACCGCCGGATGTCGTTTCAGGATTCCCAAACATCACACCGACTTTAGTACGCAGCTGATTGATAAAAATAAGTGCCGTTTTACCCTTCGACGCAGATGCCGTCAGCTTGCGAAGTGCCTGACTCATTAAACGTGCCTGAAGACCTACATGGGCATCCCCCATATCACCATCAAGCTCTGCACGAGGCACAAGCGCCGCTACCGAGTCAATAACAATCAAATCCACATTGTTTGAACGCACAAGCATATCAACAATTTCAAGGGCCTGCTCCGCAAAATCCGGCTGACAAATCAACAGATTGTTCACATCAACACCCAAACGACGCGCGTACTTGATATCCAGCGCATGCTCGGCATCAATAAATGCAACAACACCACCAGAACGCTGGCTTTCTGCCACCGCATGAAGCGCAACTGTCGTCTTGCCACTCATCTCAGGTCCGTAAACTTCAATCACACGACCACGCGGAAGACCACCAATGCCTAAAGCAATGTCCAAAGCAATCGATCCACTCGGAATCGTCTGAATCGGCTCTTGTTCAGTTGAACCAAGACGCATGATTGAACCTTTGCCAAACTGCTTCTCAATCGCACTGATCGCTTGCTCAATCGCTTTATCCTTCGAACTCATATCCTTCTCTTTTAACTCTTTCTCTTTTGCCATTTTGAACCTTCCTTTAACAAAGGGGGACGAAACATCATCAACTAGAATGATGTTTACTGAACGTTTGAACGCAAGTCAATAGATTTTCAAAAATACGACAATCACATCTGCAAGAGCATCTTGCCTATCTCTAAAATGGGACAATTTTTTAAAAAAAGTGCAAAAAATCTGCATACCCTGCTTTTTTTTAAAACATCCATTCAAAATTTCTATTGCGATGCCTTTTCAGCCTTATTCTTCAGCCCAGTAAACTCGGGATTCATATATTTCAACACATCATAAATCTGAAATTTCGTCAGCCGGTTTCGAAATGCCGGCATCTCATTAAGACCATACAAAATAATGTAGTAATCACTCTCAGAATCTAAAGGCGTGACACGGTTTTCAATGATATCCGGCGCTTTTTGAATACTGCCGTGACAAGGCTCACAGTAACGCCGATACACTTGCTTGCCAACATATGCATTGGGATTCGGCTCACGTTCACGATACTGCGCATCCATCACAGCCAATGCCCCCAAACGTGCACCTGCCGTCATCGCCTGAGTAACACGAGCCATGTAACGTGAATGCGCCCTCATATCGGTTTCCATCTGCCTCCCCGAACAACCGCAAACAGCAGCCAGCAGCACCAAAACCAAATATGGCACAAACCATGATAAGGAACCAGAAAACCGATAAAACATCATGACTGATAAATCCAAATATGAGACTCACAAACGCAAAATGCAGCATCCCTGCACAAATCTACTGAATATTTGCCGCCTGTTCGCGAATAGATTCCAGTTTGGTACGAATATCAATCGTATGACGTGTCAAAATCGTATCACGGCTCTTGGAAGCCATCGTCGTCGCCTCGCGGTTCAATTCCTGAAGATAAAAATCTATCTTTTTCCCGATACATGAAAGCGGATCAGCAGGCGTATGCACGAGGATACGCAACGCAGAAAGATGCGTTGCAATACGCGTCAGCTCTTCAGTAATATCAATCTTGTCGGCCAAAAGCGCCACTTCCATCGCCACGCGCTGAGCATCCACCACAATGCGCGGTTCCGATTTCAAAGCGTTGAGACGTTCTATCAGCTGCTCGCGATACTCAGTCAAACGTTCCGGCGCACGCTCAAGTGCAGCCTGCCGGCTTGTATCAATCTCATCCAGAGCATTCAACATGTAGGCTTCAAGCGATTTGCCTTCCACACGACGCGCACGGCTCAAAACTTCAAGAGCACTGCGTGCCGTTTCAAGAACACCTTCATAAAAACTGTCACTCATCGTCGGCGATTGTTCAAATTCCCAAACATCACGTTGAGCCAGGCAAAATTCGAGACATTTGTTGCGTGACCATGCATCGCCAAAAATCGAATTCAATGCAGCGACTCGCGCTTCAAGCAACGCAGAATTCAGCCCTGCGCGCGCTTTTTTTTCATCACCAATAATAACGGTCAAATCTACGCGCCCACGCGCAACAAACTGCCGAATCAAACGCTGAAAAAGAAGCTCCATTTGGCCGGGCATTTTCGGCATGTTAATATGAATATCCAAGCCACGATGGTTCAGTGTTTTGACCTGAACCTCGACATCAGTGCCATCAATATGGCTTTTGGCCGAACCAAAACCTGTCATGCTGTATGCCATAGATTTATTACATCCTTGTTTGGGAGAATATGCGAAAACCTCCCGAGGGAGGTTTTTTTGAATAAAAGATATTGTTACATTAAAATTGTGTAACCAAAATCGAAAATCTCAAGAAGTATATGTTTAAACTTCAGAGCTTATGTCAGCTGTTACAAGGGGGGGGCAAGCCCCCCTCGGCGCTTTTTGCGCGGTGTATTGAGCATCGCGAAATAGCCGCGCAACGCAAGGCGTATGACGCGCCGTAAGGCCGTCATAGCCGCGCGCAAATACGCGCCTACCCCCCATGCGGGGACACCCCGCAACGCCCCGAGCGGCCCCAAGACGGCAGCTGTGCAACAGTATTAAACTTTGAGAGTCACCCCAAGTTTGCGACGAAGTGCGGCATAGTCTTCGCTTAAAGCCCAAAGCAACACTGACCCCATGCGATCGCGGACAGCGCGAGCACTGATGGGACGTGATTCCTCGACGAGCATTTTTTCAAAAACAGAGGGATCGTCACAGAAAACAAGACCAACACGGTTGGAAAGATCTTCAACAGATTCCATGAAGAGCTTGAGATTTGGCGCTGTGCCGCTGTTGATCATTTCTTCAACAAGTGTCGTCAAGGTCTTGCGATCGTCATCTGAAAGTTTGCTGCTCAGGTGTTTGGCAACTTTGGACGCATTTTTGTCAAGCTCGAATTTAAAGTTAGGACAGACAACCTTGGTAATGGTTTTGAGAATAAGATCAAGCGGACGAACGCCGATGGGAAGGAGATAAAATTCCGGGCGAAGCAACGTCAAAGCTTTGGCTGTCACAAATGCAATCTCACGAGATGTACGCCCCGCAAGCATATTGGAATTGACCACAAAAGAAGGCTCGGAAAGATAAGCATTCAACACGCCTTTGAATTTGTCACAGCGGTATGCTGCCGGTATCTGAGCAAATCCGAGTGCCTTGGAAGCTCCTCGGAACGCTTCCGAAAACACTGTCTTTGCCGTCATATCAATCAAGCTATCCTTCGGCTTGACGTTGTAGGTTGAAGACAGATCATTGGCAAAACATTCGGCGATGGCAGGAGATGCAATCTTGAGTATTTTGACGATGCGCATATCGAGCGTTTTCGGATAAAGCTGTTTCCAAATGTCTTCGGAAAGTTCCTTATCGATGACAGGAAGTTCGGTGTCTGAGAATTTTTCAACGATGGCTTTACCGGCTTCATCATTGGATCCCAAAACATTGAGCACACGATAAATGCACAAAGCAGAATCATAATCCTGAATTAGGCGGTAACATTTGGCAAGTTCCGATACAGCATCGAGTTTGTCCGGAGCCAAACGCAAAATTTCGCGATTTTCGCGAATCGCCTGTTTCAGCGTATCTTCGAATTGAGCATAAAGTTTCGCGAGCACAATGTGGAAATTCACATTGTCAGGATAAAGATCACTGGCCACTTGATAGGCATCGGCGGCTTTACGCGCATCTTTGAAATGTTTCAGACGCAAGTCACCCAGTTTTTTGGCAATGGTTGCCACAAGATTGACTTGAATCGGCTCCATCGCGCGGACGCGTTTGAGCATGATTTCATGGCTTTCAGCCATACCATCGAAATCTTGCTGACCCTGCTGAAGGTTAATAATAGTTTGGAAAATATCGACTTTTTCCGGCATGAGATCCAAAACGTCATTCAAATACTGAATGGTGCGTTTCAGATTGTTCAGTTTTTCTTTGTAAAGCTGGGCTGTTTTCAGAAGATATTTGCATCTCTCTTCTTTTTCAGAGGTGTGCTTGACCAAAGATTCCAAAGACTGCAAACAACGTTCCCAATCCGATTTGCGCTCTGAAATCACGAGAATACGCTGATGTGCGGCGACACTGTCACGACATTCTTCCAAAGCTTCTTCGTACATTTCGATCGCACGTGCTTCGTCTTGTTTATTGTTCATGTAGTCATCGCCGATGCTGACGAGGACTGCAGCCCGGCTTTCAGGAGCTGTCATGGAACTCAGAAGCTTTTCACGCGCTTTGGCAATCGCTGTTTCATCACCACTGGCTTCCGAAACTTTCAGCAAGGCATCGATCAATGAAACTTCGCCGGGACGGACATCCAGGGCTTTTTCATAGCACTCACGCGCTTTTGCATGGCTGCCGCTCGCCACATGCGCATCGCCAATCATCTTGAAAATGCGCATCACAAGGTTGTCTTTGAGCACATGACGATGAAAAATCAGCATTTCCATCAGGCGCGATGCATCCGCTTCGGATGCCGATTTTTGCAACTCAACTTCGACGAGATGTTCGAGAACTGCATAATCGCGAGGATCAAAATCATGGGCTTTTTCATAGGCTTTGAGCGCATCATCAGCATGTTTCTGACCTGCATGCATAGCCCCTAATGTGCGATAGATAAACAGATTCTCTGACGCGCTTCGCGTCTTGTCGTCCAAGCTCAACAACGGTTTTAAGGCATTATCAAGCTGGCCAAAATCACTCGCCTCTAAAAGACGTTCTATTTCTGCAAAAGAAATCTGTTCGTTCATATCCGCTTACTCCATGTATAAATGACAAACTTCAGAAAAACTGACCTGTTTGTCGCAAAAAAACACGTCTAAATCTACGCATTGTGGATAATTTCGTAAAGATAAAATTTGCCTGTATGATTAAGCTTTTATCTGACTTCAGCTTAATCGAGTCGGCGCGGATCTCCTTCCTTAAACCGATTATCTGCGGAAGGTTCGCGAACCACTGCATCAAAAATTTCTTCCATGTTCTCGCGTTCCAAAGCCTCGAAATAATCTTCCACGGCATGCTTGATGTCTTCGACCGTATGATATTGATAAGCGCGTTCTCGCATCTGCGAAGAATACGCCAATCCGCGCGTGAAATACCCCAGGAAGCATTTGATTTTTCCCATCACCCCAGTGCGTGATATCGGCAATGTTTCCATGGCTGACATATATTGACATACGAAGTCACAACGTTCGCGAAGCGTCGGCTCAAACACCGGCAGTCCGGCATATTCTTCCGAAATTTGCCGCAAAAGCCACGGATTACGCAAAAGACCGCGACCGACCATGATACCTGCCGCGCCCGATTGTTCCAGCGCATCCCGAGCATCGTTTCGCGTTAAAATATCGCCGTTCACCAATACAGGAATCGAAACACTTTCCACGACCGGTCTCACCATCTCCCAATGACTTTTGCCGCGATAAGCTTCTTCCCGGGTACGGCCATGCACTGCAATCATGGAAGCCCCTTCCTCCTGAGCCATGCGCGCAATTTCGGGGGCATTGAGCTTATGATGATTCCACCCCAGACGCATTTTTACAGTCATGGGAATCGTGATAGCAGCCCGAACTGTGCGAAAAATTTCAGCACAAAGTTCCGGTTCTTTCATCAGAGCACTGCCGGCATTGCCCGAAACCACCTGTTTTGCCGGACATCCCAAGTTCAAATCAATGATTTGCGCCCCGCGTTCTTCACACATGGCAGCGGCTCGCGCGATTCTGTCCGGCTGACGGCCATAAATTTGAATCGAAGCCGGACGTTCTGTGTCACCGGTCAGCGCTTTTTCCCAGACTTTGCTGACATCCCGAGCAAGCCCTTCGCAATTGACAAATTCCGTCACCGTCAGGCCACAGCCGCCACATGCGCGAATTTGCCGCCGAAACAGAGCATCTGTAATACCTTCCATCGGTGCAAGTGCCGTGGCAGGCTTGATTTCTATAGGACCAATTTTAAATCCGTCATGAATGTTCATCATCTGTTCATACCGTCATACGGGGTCAGAATCGCGGGACGACAGCCACACGCATAAAAGAGCGGCGCGTATTTGCAAAGCAAATAGCGCCGCAGGAAAAGGCGCGTATTTGCAAAGCAAATAGCGCCGCAGGGGCTTGCCCCCCCCCAAAAAAATATCAAGGTTTGGCAAAGTTCTTTGAGGATTCAGCATCCCATCCGGCAAACCTTAAATCCTGAAGTCGCGTTCTCCGCCGGCAATTTTCTCAAGATTGCGTTCCACAAAGGCACGTACTTTTTCATTGGGAATACCCTTAAGTTCCTCTTTGATGCGGCTTTCTCCGATCATACGTGTCACTGGCGAAGCATAATCCATCAGATATTCTTTTAACGTCATAATGGCATTGGGCTGGCAGCAGTTGGCAATTTGAGCCGATTTGCACAATGCCATGAAACGATCTCCGGTCCGTCCTTCGCGATAGCAAGCCGTACAGAAACTGGGCAAATACCCGAGCCGCATCAGCCAGCTGACCACCTCATCCAATGTTCTGCGGTCAGAAATATCAAACTGTGCCGAAGATTCATCTTCGGGTTCGGGTTCACAGTAACCGCCCACGCTTGTGCGCGATGCACCGCTGATCTGCGAAATCCCCAATCCCAGCGCCTTGCCGCGCACATCGGCTGACTCGCGAGTCGAAATAATCATGCCGGTATAAGGCACTGACACGCGCGCACAGGCAATAATTTTGAGGAATGTCTCGTCACTGATACCGTTATCAAAGGTACCTGGATCAATATCGTCCGCACGTTTGATACGCGGGAAGCTGATCGTATGCGGTCCCACACCGTGAACAGCCTCGAGATGTTCTGCATGCATCAAAAGTGCAGCAAATTCATACCGATAAAGTTCAAGTCCAAACAAAACGCCCAGACCTACGTCGTCAATACCGCCTTCCATGGCGCGATCCATGGCTTCGGTATGATAGGCATAATCGTGTTTAGGCCCTGTTGGATGAAGCTTTTCATAAGATTCTTTGTGATATGTCTCCTGGAACAAAATGTATGTTCCAATGCCAGCATCCTTGAGCTTGCGGTAATTTTCCACAGTTGTTGCGGCAATATTTACATTCACGCGGCGAATCGCGCCATTCTTGTGCTTGATGTTGTAAATCGTCTGAATGCTTTCAAGAATGTATTCGATCGGATTATTTTTGGGATCTTCGCCGGTTTCAATTGCCAGCCGTTTGTGTCCCATATCCTGCAGAGCAATCACTTCACGTTCAATTTCAGCCTGCGTCAATTTTTTGCGCGGAATATGCTTATTTTTGAGATGATACGGACAATAAACACAGCCGTTGATGCAATAGTTTGACAGATACAACGGTGCAAACATGACAATACGATTGCCATAATAGGCTTGTTTAATTTCACGTGCCAGCGCATAGATTTCTTCGTTCACAGCAGGGTCTTCGCAGGCCAGCAGTACCGAGGCTTCGCGGTGATTCAATCCCTTATGTTCGCGCGCTTTCTCTAAAATGGCGCGCAATGTCTCGGGATC
This sequence comes from Pseudomonadota bacterium, assembly GCA_017629415.1. The sequence goes on from JAGBXG010000139.1 coordinate 19,749, forward strand.
ATTTTTATGGGCATCCGCCCAGGCCAAAGTATCGAGCACTTCCTGGTGATCGATAAATTCAGACGCAACAAGGGATTTAGGATTGTACATGATTCATTTCCTTTCGAATCAGGCTCCGGTGGAGGCTTTTTCGTCAGCAGTTAATGATAAGCGCTCATCCAATCATATAGGGCAGAACGCTTAGGGAACATTCGCATAGGCAGTTTTGACGGTAACCCCGGGCAATCTGCCCAGTTTGCCGCACAACGCATTGATTTCTTCGGCCGGTCCATCGACAGCAATACTGACGATGTTGATACCGCGCTCGCGGTACGGAATTCCCATCCGGCCCAAAATAATATCGCGAAAATCGTGCACAATGGCATTGAGCGATTCCACAGAATCTGTGTTTTCTATAATGATGCCGATGACAGCCACGCGAGACATGGGAATTCAACTATTGGGAGGAAGAAGGGACAGATTTGGAAAGATGCGCCTCAAGGACGACTTCCATCGATGTTGCATTGGCAGAAGCCTGAGCTTCAAACCGTTCAAAGGGTTTGAGAAATGCGTCAATCTGTTCGCGGATAATGGCATAATGGGCACCGAATATCTGCGAAATATCACTTTGCTTTAAATTCATCGCAAAAAAGTGACTGTCAAGGGCAAAAAGTGAATCATTAGCAGGTGCATCTGTTGAAGCAAAGACCTCCTGAACATGCGCCCAGCCCTTTTCTGTCGAAACCGCGATCAAGCCTTTGCTGTATGCCACATGTGCCAGTTTGCCGTCTTTAAGATTAATTTTGGCGTGCAGAATCTCGTCTTCCAATTCAACGGTTCCAAGGTCTTTGGGCACAAATCCTTTTAAAATATTGACTTTGGAAAAGAACGAATCTGAGTCAGCAGCATCACGGAGCGGCACAAATACAGCGGCAGACTGTTCGGATAGAACCTCCATGAGCGTCGCATTCTGCTCTGCGGGGGCTTGGGCATCATACAAAACCAGCCAGGCTGCACCCATATTGTAAATCACCTGTTCCGAAATATTCAGTTTCAGAAAACGCTGTGTCAGCTTGTCTTTAAGCTCTGCGTAACTGTTCTGCTGTTTATCGGTCAAATAAGACAGCACGATGGGTTCGATTTGTTCTGCATTCAAAAGCACTCGCGTCATGGATGACGGATGCGTATTCAGGATGGCTTTGGCCCATTCACCGCTCGATCCTTGCGTCAAACCTGCTATCCATTGTCCCAGCGGCATGTCCTTATATTGACGATCACGCCAGTCACAAAATGCCCGGATCTTAGGACCTGACGTACCAAAATAAAATGCCACCCCTGCCCCTTTCGCCCATGGATAAAGTTCACGCAGTTCGTCGGGCACCTTCAAGCTTTCAAGCGGCATACCGTCCGATTTAATCCATGCAGCAAGCGGTGCATCACGAAGTTCGGAAATAAATCTTTCGTGTGCTGCCGGAACATCCGCCATGTGTGCACCTTCAGAGAGCGCGTGATACGCCTCAAGCGAGGGAGGGGCATCAGCCATGGCACCTGGCCCAAACGTGATCATCACGGGTTTGCCCGGCTCTTCCACAAGCGTGGCAAAATCACGATTTAAAATATGGATTTGCACAATTTTTCGCGCACCGTCACTTAACTCGTGATACCGAGGTCTGCCGAACTCCTCATTTAAAAAATTGTCAACCCATTTTCTGAATTTAACCTGATCGTACACATCAAAGATCAAAAATGCCGTTTTATCTTTGACACCGGCCACAAAACCCGATTCTGTGTTCATGCCGGCTTTAAAATAAGTCCGCAAATCCGCTGGATTGAGCAAATAGTGTGTGCCCAAATCATTCAACAGTTTCTGAAATTCATCGGCATCGACAAGTTTCCATCCTTTGGCCTGAATAATGGCATCCGCTAACGTGCCATACCCCGATATGAACAACATGTCACTGTCCTCAGGAATCCATGAAGCCAGCCGTTTGTAAGATTCAGCCGCCTGCTTGGGATACACCTGCGGCATCACAGCCTCTTGTTCATGAACAGGCTGCACTTTTGAGGTACACGAAAACTGACTGCACGCCAAAATGCATAACAAAGCACAAAAAATGAAGGGAAATATTCGTGAAACTCTTTTCACGTTCAGCTCCTGATAAAAATTTTGTTAAGTCTGAAAACAGACTATTTATTTTACGCATCAGGCGTGTTGTTGTCATGTCTTTTTGACATTCTGGGCTATCGTGCGCTTACGGCACGATACGCCCAGATGCTGTGCTATTCGGGGCAAGCCCGAATACGCACAGCATTTTAAGGGAAATGCGCCATGATAACTCGCGGCATTGTTCCAATATTTCCCATGAACTGCAATGGCGAGAAATTATTTTTCAATGCAACACAAGTCTTGGTGTTGCCCCGATAAACGCATACGCTTATCGTATTAACGCTGATGTTTAGCCCTGTGACCATCGCCGCCGGCAGGCATGGGGCCGGCAGGTGCCATCACCGTAGATCTGTATGTTGCCTGTCGTTTTTTTCCGCCCATCTGGATATTGAGTGCCTCCATGCAAGAAGCAATTTCAGGATTCGGGGCAATATCGTAGGCTTTTTCATAGGCACGATAGGCACGTCTCAGCAAACTTTGTGCGCCTGTCATGCGGAATTGTTCGAGATAACTGTTGGCAAGATACAGCCAGGCTTCATCATCGCGCGGATTCAGCTGCGTCACTTCATTGAGATGGCGAATGGCCAGCTCAATTTTAGGCTGTGTCACCGGACGAGACAAAGCCAGTGTAATCCCTAAATTCGCCTTCACCGACTTGATGGCCTCATAATCTTCAATTTCTCGCAGGAGCACAAGCGAGTGATCAAAACACGAGATAGCGGCATCATCGTTGCCGACATCCCGGTGCGTCATTCCCATGAGATTCAGGGCCTGCGCAATGAGTACACGCGGGAAATCCTTTTTCGAACGCACGCGCGCATAGAGAGGTTCAAGCAACGGTGCCAGTGTGCGGTAAACGGCTTCATAATCGCCATCGTCGTATGCCGTATGCGCATAATCCAGCAATTCAGAAAAGAAATTCTGCGGCATGAACATGGGATCAAGCCGGGCGGGCACAAAATCATGCGTGTCTTCGACATAGTTAATAAAAGTGCCGTCTGGCTGCTCAATATAGAAGCATGTTTTGGCAATATGATAGCGTGCACAAATGGGGTTAAGATGTGCAAAATATTCCCCGGGAACATCGTCCGTATTGGCAAGGATGATGAAAACCGTTTTATTTTCAAAGACTTCGGCCATCAATTCAACGGCTTTATCAATATTATTCACCGCTGTTTCCAGGGGTTCGAACAGGCATACGGCACGTTCCCCGATACGCTGTGCAACAGCGCCATGCGAAAGCGTTGCGCTTTGTCTGGCTGTTTTTAATGCGCTTAAAGCCACCTGTATATTTGCTTCGCTGGTGAGATGTCTGGCGCCGCGCGGCACGACATGATGACGGAGCAAATCATTAAAATACCGGATACCTAGCTCGCAGGCCGTATCCCCAAGGATGCGCGGCCGTGCCGGTGTTTTAATATTTTCATTGTTTTGCATTTCGTGATGCTGAATTTCCATCAGCGAAGCAAGCTGAAGCTGCGGCTTTTTTTCTGAGCTGTCGGTATGGATGACAGCATCCTGAATGGCATCGTCGTCATCAATAATCAACGCTTCGAGCGCTTCAAAAGGTTTATTCTCTTGCGGAAGAAGCGTTTTCGGAACACAGAGATCCGGGTCTGCAAAGGCATCATAATTGAGCGTAACGGTTTCGCCTGTCATTTGGGAAAGCATGAGGCGCTGTTGGTCAGCTTTTTCTGTATTTGTCCGACGATTTCCGGCACTTTTTCCGCGTTTTGAAAGCTGCGGCTGTTTTTCAGGACGAAAAACAAACAAGCCCCAAACGGCAGCAACTGCAATAAGGATAATTCCCAATGTCAGACAGCTATAAAATAGCATCCCCCAGAGGCCTCCATGGCTGTTGGTATATCACTTTTGGTGTTTTACCGCGCGAATCCTTGCGCGTACTCATGATGCAATGGCCGAAAAATTCGACAAGGTGCAGTGCTATACCACAGACTCTTTTTTTGCGCAAAATTCTTGTCATCCAAGGCATACGCAAGTTTTTATGGAGCACATCCCCAGCCAAAAGCCTGAGCCCCTTAGAGCACACCATGGATTTGATGTTTTTTGTGGGTTATCCAGCATAACGCAGCTGACAAAAAAATGTGCGTCAAATATCGAGCCTAAGAGACAAAAGAGAGACTGAATAAGGGAAAGGCCGTGCGTGTTGAGGCATGGAGCCGAAACAGCGCGGCCCGGCCCGGCGTATGCCGTCAGGCATAGCCGGGCCAAACGGCGTATGCCGTCAGGCATAGCCGGGCCAAACGGCGTATGCCGTCAGGCATAGCCGGATTTCAAGAAAATCTGTCCGTCTTGATGGTGAAGGTATTGTCCTCTTTGAAAGGTCTTGTTTTCGTTGTCAAAAAAAAGACAATTATGTTAAAATAAGAAACGGAATTTTCTGTGTAGCGATTTGCTGTGCAGATTTTATTGATTCAATCAGGCTTCGCGTTCTTTGGAATGCGAAAAGACGCGGGCATCCCGGCCCGAATTTGTCGTTAAGGAGAATAAGATGGTAGAAAGAACCCCGTGGGAGTATTTCATTATGCGTCGTCATATCGACGGTATGGGTATCATCAATTATTTCAAGGGTGATTCGAAAGAGCCCGTTTGCCCGCAGAATGCAGACGAATCGCAAGTGCTCGGCACATTCGGTCAGCATGGCTATGAATTGTGCAGCGTTCAGTATCTCCGTACAGGCGATACCAAATATTATTTGAAACGTCCTGCAAAGGCCTAATGGGAGCGTACTGTCTGATATGGCACGAGTTACAGTAGAAGATTGCCTCGAAAAGATTCCTAACCGTTTTGCCATGGCTTTGCTCGCCAGCAAACGCGCTCGCGGTCTGCTCAAAGGCGATGCCCCGACGATTACAACCGATAACAAACCTTGCGTCACAGCACTTCGCGAAATTGCGGAAGGCCACGTGCATTGGGATTTGCCGGTCGAAGACATTCTCGCAGGTAACATTCCTGAGGCCAAGAAAGCGCAGCGTCGCCGTTCGGTCAAAATCTAAGTCTGTTAAGCTTTGAGACGGCCTTTCGTAAAGCCATTCTCAACGCAAAGGCATTTTTTCAAGCGCCGCTTCGTTTGAGTATTTCGAAGCGGCGTTTTTCGCATTCAGGAGGCATCATGCATCGTTCGTCACCGTTCCTTCATGTACTGACAGCCGTTGTTTTGGGCTTGTCGGGCGTGTGCGGAACCGTTTTGGCACAACCGGACGAAGCTGCGGCACAGGACATTCAAAACAGAGTCTTGTGGCAGCTGGATTTTGCGCCGTCGCTGAGCGCTGATCAGAAAAGCCTGATTCAGTCCACAATGATGAATACCCTTTCTCGCGCGAAAGAACGCCATTTCGTCGGCGAAAACATCCTGACAAATAAAATTAAAAAAGAAGGCTTGAACTTTCCTGAATGCTTTACCGAAGGACAACCTTGCAGCGCCGGCGGCGCGTTTGTTCTCGATGTGCATAATGTCGATGCTTATGCCAAAGCCATGTTCTCGTATGAAAATAACGAGTGGAGCGTCGAACTGAAACTCTATCGAAACCTTTCAGCAGCTGCTGTCGAGATTCATCGGACAGGACCGTCACTGCCCGATTTGCTTCAGACAGTTGTCAGCTCTCTGTTTGAGTTGGAAGCCGGTATTGAAATCACCAGTTCTGTGCCCGATGTGCAGATTTTCATCCATCAAAAACTCGTCGGCACTACCCCTATGGTCATGAAATTGCCCGCAGGCGCCCAAAACGTCACCTTCAAAAAGGCTGGATACGTCTCCGAAACCTGGGAATTTAATGCCGAAAAAGGCAAAGTTTATACGAAAAATGTCGATTTGCGCCCCGAAGAAACACAACTGACCGTTCTGACAACAGTTCCTGATGCCGAAATCTGGATTGACGACCAGTTATGGGCAAAATCTAACGAAACGCATCCTATTTTGCCCGGAGAACACACCGTCGAAGTACGCTCCGAAACTCACCACAACTATAGCCAGCCGTACAAAGTTTATCCGGGATCACCGCAGACAATGCATGTGGCACCGCTCCCTAAAAGCCGGGATCCCTATCAAGTGCGCCACGACGGGATTAAAAAATATCGCCTTTCGGCAAGCGTGGGCTACTTTATGAGCTACGGAGAACTTGGACTCAGGGGCACAACGTTCATTTCTTCTACACAAACCACCCCAATTCCTTCGGCAACGCATATCCAAGCTGATTTTCATGGCATTTCCATGGCTTTCAATTATGAAGCCGAATATTGGGGCGTGACATTTTTCCGTCTCGATATCGGCGGAACCGGTAAAAATTTGGATTTCAATGCTCTTGAAATTCCGCAAGCAACCGGCGCAACACTTGTGGGATTTTATCCTGCGCAGATTCGCGGTCATTATACGTTTTGGGTGATGCAGGCTGAGGCGTCACTCGGCCTGGGGCTGAGCTATATGGATGTCAAATTCCCTAAGTTTTCTAACGGTGCTTCACTTGATCGCGTGGCATTTTCAATCCAGTTTAATCTCGGTCTGAAATATTTCGTCAGCGAAGAAACATTTGCCATGCTGAGCTACGATTTGCAGGCAGATGTCACGGCTGCCTCCCAACCGCGACACGGCCTGACGATAGGTGTCGGCATGCAAATCCCAGCCTGGATGCGTTCGACGGATGAAGTGCCTGAACTGGATGCTTCGATGACGGATACCGAAGCCGAGGCAGTACCAACAGAAGATGCCATTATTGAAAGTGAAATCGATGAACTGGCCCAAGAAGCTGCCGAAGCCAGCCATACAGAGTTTAATTTTAGTGTAGACGCGTTAGAAGCCGATGTGCAGGAGGTCATACCATGAAATGCCAAACCGCTGTGAGGATGATGCTCGCCGTTCTAGGGCTTGTTTATTCGTGTTCGGCATTTGCCCAATCTGGCGGTGAAGAATATTTTCTTCAAGGCAACCAGCTTTATAACCAAAAGAAATATGCCGAAGCCGTGGCTTCGTATGGCAGGGCGATTCAGGCACAGCCGCAATCTTTACCCAAGGCTTATCTGAACTGCGCACGCGCCTATTCCATGCAAAAAGATTACGTTGCATCGGCACAATATTACGCTTTTTATGCCGAAGTTGAGCCCACAGCTGCCAACGATAAGAAATATAAAGCCGAATACAAAGCCGTGGAGAAAAAAGCACGTGATGAAAGTTATGTGCGTACGATATCTCAAACGAATGTCTTAAAACAGCTTGAACAAAGTATTGCTGCCGGCGGTCCCTACTGGACACGTCTAGGCAATGGTGCCATGGCTTATTATGATGTTTTACTTCGCTCCGGATTTGCTGAACCCAAGCTCTATACATTGCAACAACATCTTGTCACAGGCATTGTGGCAGAACTCGAGCAAGACGTGAAACCTTTAAACGGTCAACCCCTGCCCAACCTCGACAGAACAGGCTGGGAATTTATCCGCGCGAAGACCGCCAAAGCACGTCAATTCGTAGATGTCAAACCCGATGCCACACGCCTGGATGCCATCGACGCTTTAGCTTATGGCTGGGAAGCCTTTTATCGCGGTGATTATGCCGAAGCTGAAAAACAATTTGATTTGGCCTGCAAAACTGAACCTGCATTGCCCTCCGCCTATTGGGGACGCGTCATGCTGAATTTCCAGCGCGAAAACAATGATGTATTGCCCGAGCAAATCAATACGGCCGAGCGTGTATATCAAGCCGCCGGCATTACAGATACCCAGGCATTTTTTGCATTGCTTCGCGCACAATTGTACCGCAATCTCGGCGATACCTCCAAAAGTCTTGAGTGGCTGTCCGTGATGCATGGGGCACTGTGATGCGTACCGTTGAGACGTTTTACAAACCCGGGCTTGAACCTGCTAAAGATGTTATCGCAAACATCTCCGCTGTGCCGCGCACGCTGTCAGCTTCAGGCATGCAATGGGCCAAAATTTGGCGCACGATCGTCTTTATTCTTGTCCTGATTGCCGCCGCATTGTGGTGTTACGTACACTATACCGCCTATATTGTATCCGGAACATTGGTATGCTGGCTGGCCTGTGCTGCCATGCTGCCTATTGCATTAGGCTATATTCCATGGTGGCTGCTGACTTCGTACAAACGCCGAAAACGTACCTTTTTGCTTTGTTCAGAAATCTATCGCAACGGCACAGCTGTTTTGGGCACTGTCAATACCATCACGAATGTTAACGGACCTGAGCAGGATTGTTTTCATGTCGAACGCCGTTGGACATCATCTTTGACAAAAGTACGTGTAGATTATACTTTCCCCATCGAAAATACCCTGAAAACCGGTTCTGTGATTCTGCGCGAATCCAGTGTGCGCTATCTCAAAGCCAATGACGAAGTTTGCGTCATCTATTTGCCCGAATCTCCATCTGACAGCATTGTATTTCCCGTCCCCGGCTACGATTTCTTTGATATGATTCGGGTCAAAGCTTAAGAGAAAATCTGAATCAAGCTATTTTATAGCAGGGGGCAAAGCCCCCTACGGCGCTATTTGCTGCGCAAATACGCGCC
>JAGBXG010000140.1 GCA_017629415.1 Pseudomonadota bacterium
GCTTAGCCCATTGGCGGGGTTTGGGGCGGAGCCCCAAAAAACCATACATCCCATGATGGGTTCCATGGGGCTTAGCCCAAAAACAGCAAAAACCAATAGTATTTACGAAGTGTTAAAACCAACCCAAGCGGAATGGGATACAGGGGCCCATTTCGCCACAAAACGTCAGTCATCAGTACCCGGCTAACCCACAAAAAACGTAAGTCCCCATGATGGGTTCCAAGGGGCTTAGCCCCTTGGCGGGGTTTGGGGCGGAGCCCCAAAAGAACTTTGCGTCCAAAAGAACTTTGCGTCCAAAAAAGGAAAACCATGTCCGAGACAAATAAAATTCGTGTTTTGCCCCAGGCATTGTGCAATCAAATTGCCGCAGGTGAAGTCCTCGAACGGGCAGCCAGTGCCGTTAAGGAACTCGTTGAAAATTCTCTTGATGCCGGTGCAACATCCATAGAAATCGAACTCGATGAAGGCGGCAAAAAAAGGCTTTCTGTTTGCGATAACGGCTGCGGCATGTCTCCCGAGGATGCCAAACTCTCCATTCTTAGGCATGCGACATCAAAATTGCGTACCACAGAAGATTTGGCAGCCATCTCTACCATGGGATTCCGTGGCGAAGCCCTAGCTTCTATGGCTGCCGTCTCCAAAATGACGATTACCACCCAACGTCGTGAAGATGACATGGGCACATTTCTTCGTGTTGAAGGTGCTGAACTCCTGGAATGCCGTGAAACAGCTGCCCCCATCGGCACACAAATTGTTCTCGAAGATTTGTTTTTTAATACACCGGCACGCCTCAAATTCCTCAAAACAACTGCAACAGAATTGCGACGCACTTACGATGTTATCGAACAATTTGCTTTAGCTTGTCACGAAGTGCGCTGGAAACTCGTGTTTGACGGTCGCATCAAATGCGAATTTCCGGCCCATAAATCTTTATCAGACCGGGCTTATGCTGTCTTTGGCCCCGTATTGCATCAACATCTTTACCCCATTGAACCCACGATTTTGGGCGATGTGACCGTCGAAGGCTTGTTTTGTTCCCCAGATTATTCACAATCCAGTGCCGGCAGAATCTACACTTATGTGAATCGCCGCATTGTTAAAGATAAAACGATTTCTTCAGCTATCAGCAAAGCTTATCAAGAGTTTTTGCACGGTAAACAGCCTTGTGTTGTCCTCTTTCTCACGATTCCCCTCGATCTCGTCGATGTCAACGTCCATCCGACCAAACATGAAATCCGTTTTCAAAACCCGGACAACGTATTTCGAGCAGTACAACGTGCTTTGCGCCAATCCTTAGAAAAAACACCCTGGATCAAACACGCATCTGAAGCCCCAAATAATGCCCATGCTCTGCCGTCAGCATCTTATTTAAACAGCCTGCCCGAAAGCGCCTATCGTTCTCCCGAAGAAAACATGCACCGCGCATTTGGCCTGCCGCCGCAATATCCAGGAAAACCCAATTCTGACTATGAACAGCGGTCAGCTATGCTTCAAACCGATGCCGGCCATGCCATCTTTGGCAATACCGATCCCGAATTTGATGAAATTTGGGCACAAAACAGTCAAACGCCTGCAACTTTATCTCATTCGTCCCAAACGGAATCTGTTCCTTTGGTTTTGCAGTCAGCACCGCCTGCACCTTTGTCTCTCGAAGGCACCTCACAATCTTTGCCTTTAGAAGGCAACACGACAAAATTCGGCTATTTCTCAAGCCTTCGATATATTGGCCAACATGATTTGACTTATTTAATCTGTGCCGACGGCGATGCCATTGTCATCATCGATCAACATGCTGCCCATGAACGCATCAATTTTGAACGGCTTAAAAGCATTGCCGAAGATGTTTTACCTGCAGCATCCCAGGGCTTACTTTTCCCCATTTTGCTGTCACTTGATATGCGTTTGGGCGATATTCTCATGGAATATCTCGACTTTTTTGAAAAACTTGGCTTCCAAATTGATGATCTCGGCCATCAATCCTTTGCCATTCGCGCTGTTCCCGAATGCCTGAATGGCTATGATTACGCTGCTCTGATTCGCGATGCATTGATCGATCTCGGCGATTCCGGACGAGCTTCACAGTTTGAAGAAATTCGAGACAATATTTTGGCCACCATGGCATGCCACAGCTCCATTCGTGCCGGTCAAAAAATGTCCCCCGAAGAAGTCAAAGAATTGTTCAAACTCATGGATGCCACAGGATTCCGCTCCAATTGCCCACACGGTCGCCCCGTCCACTTCACTTTGTCACACAGCGAACTCGAAAAACGATTTTTGAGAACTTAAACTTGGGGCTCCGCCCCAAACCCTGCCGGGGCTTTGCCCCGGACCCCACCACCGGGGCTGAGCCCCTTTGGAATCCCGCAATTTTGGGCGGTTTTCGGGAGTTAGCCGGGTACTGTTTTCGAAACTTTTTGGGGCGAAATGGGAACCCTGTATCCCATTCCGCCTTGGTAAATTTTAACACTTCGTGAATGCTGACGTTTTTTGCCGCCATTTGGATGTGATTTCGAGGAAACAAGGCGCGAAGCGAAGGAGCGTGCTAGCGCACGTGACTGAGCTGAGCA
>JAGBXG010000141.1 GCA_017629415.1 Pseudomonadota bacterium
ATTGATATCATTGAAAATCTGCATCAGCAGACACCGCCTGTAATTCACCGCGATATTAATCCTTCAAACGTTATTTTGCGGTATTCTGACAACCGGAAGGAGTAATCTCCAGAAGTATTTCTGATTGATTTCGGAGCCGTTGCAAATCCGCAAGTTCAGGATGGGGGGTCTACCATTACGGGAACCTATGGTTATATGGCGCCGGAACAGCTTGTCGGACAACCGACCCAGGCCAGTGATATCTATTCATTTGCCATGCTTGCGGTCTATTTGCTGAGCGGTACGCCGCCAGAAAAACTTGAGACAAAAGATTTGCTGCTGCTCATTGACAGAGAGCTTGAACATCTGCCTTATGCCATAACGACATTTTTCCGGCAAATGATTGAACCAAGTCCGATCAAACGTCTTACCGATTATCAGATCATTCGAAAATATCTTAACAATTTTAAAGCCGGAAAGTTTGAGTTTGAGGTTCAGGATAGATCTCTTGGCGATACGAAATATCAGCTCGAAAATGTGCGCTCAATAGGACAAAAGGGCAATATTGCCTTGTGGCAGGCAATGCCTGATAAAACACCAAGACCGTTTCCCAAAGAATATCAAAAGCTCATTCAACGCGATAAACGGTTTATGACATTAAACCAGGTGTATATTGGGCAGACGGATTTTATGATTCGGCAGAGAGAACATCAGCACAGGTTCAAAAAGTTTTGTGAAATCATGCCACAGGGTTGTTCTTATAGACACCAAATAAGATTCAATTATATACAAGATTTTGAGTATTATAAAAATGGCATGCAATATATTAAAAATACAAGTCGAATTATTCAAGAACCGAGCAAAAAAAAGCTATATGGCTGTATTCTACTAGCTGTCATTACTTTTATTATAAGTATGATGCTGATAGTGACCTATAAAATGCCAAATTTTATTTTCTTTATAAATGTTATATTATCAGTAATATTATACATAGTAACCCTATATCAGGCTGGCAGCTGGCGCACAAAAATTAATAAATGGGATAGAAATCAGCCATTTTCTATTCTGCCTGCATTATGGGATATTCCCTTAAAACAAGAAAAAGAATTCCAAGCTAAATTGGAATATATTTTTACAAACGGTAGAAAATCTTTAGCTACGATTTCTCAAATTAGATTTGTATCAACTCCACATTTAAATAGGGTTTCACCGGAGAGCGCTGAAATATTTTTAGACTCAGATCAACAAAAGAAAAGGAAAAACCGGGTTAAAACTGATGATTCCTCAAATCATGCCACTCAAGAAGAAAAGGAATTTTTTGCCAAAGAACAACCGCTTTGGGAAATTACCTATTATTTTAATCCACCTGATGACAATGAAGAGGGAAATCTGTTTCATCGATTTTATAGTGAAATACCTCCCGTTGAGCTTCAATGCGGCGATACATTGCCTATTTTATATGATATTAAAGATGGCAAAGCTTATAGTATACCTTATCCCCTGCCGCCAAACACTTCACTGATGATGTGTCCTGATTTCGTGTCTGGTTTGGGGATTAAAGTTGCAATCGAACAGCCCGAAGCCTCTTCTCAACAAGCTCAAAAAAAATCATCTTTTGCGGCATGGCAAGATTTGGCTAATAAACATAACACAGGCAAGCGCGATAAAATTTCAGAAAAATCTAAAATATACATTAAAGCACATTCAAAACAGCTGCCTGTGAGGGTCAATCGACATCAAAAAGAAATACACCACACAGCAAATAAGAGAGGATAGAGCTCATTCCGCCCTTAAATATTAGCATCTATCCCCTACAGACCTACAAAAACATAAGTCTCCATTGTGGGGTCCAAAGGGGCTTAGCTTCTTGGGCGGGTTCGGGCAACGTCACGGCAGGGTTTGGGGGAGAGCTCCAAAAGAACTTTGCGTACGCTGTGAGACCCTCCAAAAAACTTTTAGCATCCCTTTATTTCGCTTTTTGTTGCATGGCTCGCGTGTATATTTCGGCAATCTTACGCGTGGTCATGTGTTCGGACTGATTATTACCAATCATCCATATCCAATCAAAGTCATCAGGATCCATCATGTTGCCGACAGCACGCAATAACAATCCTCGCAAGGGGTCGTCTTCAAATAAAATAATGGCTGCTTCGCCATGGTACTTGCGATAAACGACAGGACATTCTGCATAAACCGGCGCTTTTTCAAATTCGCGTTTCATGGCAGGCACATCGTTGGGAGATGCTGTAAAACGCAAAATATCGGTGGCATAACAACGCATTTCATCGGGCAAATCAGCCGTCGACAGATATTTAAAACTCAGACTTGCACCGTCTTTGATTTTTAAAGATTTCAAATAGAAAAAGCCGTACTGCAGAATTTCAGAGGAACAATCTCTTTTTTCAAGGCAGACATTTAAAATATTGATGGCTTCAGTGGCCGCCATTGTGTCTTTGAGATCATAAAAAGCATAAAGTATGGCTGGAACCAGTTGTTTATCGCCATGCTCCTTTTCAAATGTTTGACGCAGGGTAGAAAGCAGCAAGGGACGGGCGGGTTTCCATTCCATGCGGCCCAGGGCAATGGCAGCTTCTTGTCTGGCATAAGGCGTACTGCTGGAATCTTTCAAAGCAGTCATTAAATCTTCTGCACCTTCGCTCAATTTAGCTTTTCCAGCCAAATAAGCGGCCCAAGCACGGACATTGGGATCTTCATCTAATATCAACTCATGAACAAGGCCTCGGATTTCAGGAATTTCCCAACGTTTTGAGTGAAAAGGATTAGATATTGTCTCAATCACTTTTGCACGTTCGGCAGCATCAGGACTGCGCATGGAATGGACAACACCGCCAATCGATTGATACCAATGAATGTGTCTGCCAGTGACATAATCACACCCAAAGCCTAAAACAAGAACACCGACAGCCCAAAATAAAATAAAATAGCCGTTTCTATTTCTTAAAAGCGCTTGCTGTTCTTCTAAATCATCCGGGATATATTTATTTCCAAGCATCATTTTTTTGCGCCAAGGACCGGCAAAATAAATATCACCAATAACAAGAGCGCATATATAGCCGACGACTAAAACCAAAATATAAATGGCAATAATCAATAGAACATTCACCAATGCAGACAGAATGACATAATGTATCAACCAGCCGGCAAGGCCAAAGATTGCTGTCAATATCAGGACTGCAGCAAACGCAGTGCATCTCAAGCTTTTTCGGCTGCTTAGGGCTCTTTTGAACAGCCCGATTTCATACATGTTGGGAATAAGTTCAATGTGATGCTTGGCCAATGGAAATTTCCTTAGGTTTTCGTCATAAGAGCGTGTTGGAAAAATGTCATGCGTATAAACAAGGGCGATCTGAAACAGATCGCCCTTGTTTAAAACCCTATGTAAATTGAATATGAAATGTGAATGATATGAAAATCACATTTCTGCTTAAAAATTAGGCACGATAAACGGTGACATGCTGCAAAACGACGGGTTCAAGCGGCTTATCACGATGATCGCGGCGAACACGGGCAATCTTTTTAACCAAATCGACGCCTTCGATCACTTTGCCAAACACCGAGTGACGGTTGTCGAGGTGGGGCGTTGGAACTTCGGTAATGAAGAACTGCGAGCCATTGGTGTGAGGACCGGCATTGGCCATGGAGAGAATGCCGGCGCAATTATGGCGAAGTTTCGGATGGAATTCATCACGGAATTTGTAGCCAGGACCGCCGGTGCCTGTCCCGCGAGGACAGCCGCACTGAATCATGAATTCAGGGATGACACGGTGGAAGATAATGCCATCATAGAACGGACGCTGTTCAACATCACCTGTCAGCTCGTTCACAAATTCGATCTGACCGGTGGCAAGTCCGACAAAGTTCTTTACCGTATTAGGAACGAGATCTTCATAAAGTTCGGCAACCATGTCGCCCATGGAAGTCTCAAAACGAACATAAAGTTTGCCTGTTCCTGGAATGTTTACGTGCGAAAAATTGGCCATCATTCATCCTCACAAAAAGAGAAAAACATGCACCCTCATGGCGCATTCATGTGTTACATATAATCCAAGACACCCTCATGATTCTAGTGAATTGAACAATAAACGTGAGTTCTGTTGTGGGTTCCAAGGACCGCAGTCCACGCTTGGGGGCAAAGGTCTACGAAAACGCAGCATACAAAAAAAACGTGCCGTATGGGCCGCAGGCACATAGGCACGTTCATGCGTGCCGTATGGGCCGCAGGCACATAGGCACGTCAAAAAAATTCAAAAATTAACGGACAAAGTTGGTTTTTTGGGATTTATCGATGTCGGGATCGGCAAGTCCTGCTTTTTTGGCCATATCGATAGCTTTAACGAGCCAAGCCATGTTTTTGGCCAGATTGCGCATGGTCTGAAGGCCCTCGAGGTCGTGATCGACATCTTCGCGGTTCATGCCGTGAATCATGTTCCAATAGGTGGAAGACACGACGGGCATCTGATTAATGGTGAAATATTTGAGAATCACGTCGAGTGAAGCTGTTGTGCCAGCACGGCGTGCGGCGGCGATGCATGCGGCGGGTTTTCGGACGAGTTTGGACGATGCCGAATAGAAAAGGCGATCGAGGAAGGCCAGTACAGTGCCGTTGGGAGAGGCATAATAAACCGGTGTGCCGATGATAATGCCGTCTGCGGTGTCGAGTTTTTGGGCCACTTCGGTGACGATGTCATCGGCAAATACGCAATGGCCAAGCTTGCGGCACTGGCCGCAGGCCGCGCATCCGCGAACATTGTTGCCAATCCAAATGATTTCGGAATCGATGCCTTCCGCTTTCAGTGTGGCCGCGATTTCTTCAAGACCGCGATCGGTACAACCATGTTGACGCGCACTGCCATTGATGAGCAAAATTTTCATATTTTCTCCTTTGAATGATTTGCAGAATGAGAAAACTTGTCACTCTGCATGGGATTCGTTAAAAAATCAGTCCGGTTTGTACTCGGACACTCTGAGTTGTATTGACTTATTATGAAAATGTTAATCCATTTTGAAGCAAAAATAGAACAGCGTTTAAAACAGCATGGTATTCGCGCCACGCGCCACCGCATCCGCGTATTGGAAGTACTTGAAAATACGGGAAAACCAATGTCGCATATCGAGCTTTTGCAAGCCATTCAAGCCGAAGACCCAGGCTTTGACCGCGTGACACTTTATCGCGTACTCAATGCGCTTAAAGATGCGGCTCTCATTCATCAAATCCAAGGCAGTGACGGCATATGGCGATTTTGTGCGCATGAAACGGACGATGATTTATGCCCCGGCGGGCATCCGCATTTACTCTGCGAAGTTTGCGGTGAAATGCAATGCCTTAAAACGCAAAAATTGCCTCATGTTGATGTGCCTGAAGGCTTCAAAGTCAAACACAAACAAATGATTATGATTGGTATTTGTGCCAAATGCCAGTCATTCTATCCTTGAAATTTTCAACACATCCAAACGATAATAAAGCTATAACTTTTTTTGATACAGTTTGTATGGTTTTGTGACGAGATGTATCTTTTATTAAAAATTTCCAAATTTCATATATGGAAACACACAGACAGATGAAATTGTTCTTCGACAATAAAGATGGATTATGGTAAAGAACTGTGTGGGTTGATGTAGGTATGTTCCTGCATCGAAATTCAATTTGAGTGCTATATTTTAGAAGGAAATTCGACATGTTTCATTTTTTAGCTCAGGCAGCTGAAGCAGCACCGGCAGTAGCCGAAGCCGCCAAAGACGTTACGACCGAAGCCTCCAACCTGTTGGACACTGTAACATCCGTTATGAGTTGGGATTCTATTATCAGTTTCTGCATTCATCTCATTGGCGTTATTCTTCTGCTCCTAATCGGTTTTTGGGTTGCCAAATGGGGTAAAAAAATCACAACAAAAGCCTGTCTGAAAGGCAAACTTGACGAAACACTCAGCCAATTTGTCGGCAAAGGTGTTTACTGGCTTATTCTTGTCAGTGTTGTCCTTGCATGCTTGAGCATTTTCGGTATTGAAACCACGAGTGTTGCTGCAGTCATCGGTGCCGCTGGTTTGGCCGTTGGTCTTGCTTTCCAGGGTACACTTTCAAACCTCGCGGCTGGCGTGATGATTATCATCTTCCGTCCGTTCAAACTCGGTGATTATGTTACCGTTGATGGTCAATCTGGTACAGTCAATGAAATCGATTTCTTCCAGACCACGCTTATTACTCCCGACAACCGCGTTATTATTGTTCCCAACAGCAAAATCTATGGCTCAACCATCGAAAACGTGACAGCAAAAGAAACGCGTCGTGTGGATGTGAATGTCGGTGTGGCTTATGAAGCCGATATCGATGAAACTCGCAAAGTCCTCGAAGCAGCCGCCAAAGTTGAAGGTGCGCTTGAAGATCCCGCCAGTGTAATCGTGATGTGCGATCTCGGCGATTCCGCCGTTTCCTGGCAGGTTCGTGTCTGGTGCAACACCGCCGATTACTGGGGTGTTCGTGAACGCGTTGTTTCCAGCATCAAAAAGAACCTCGACGGTGCCAAGATCGAAATTCCTTATCCGCAAATCACCATCAGCAACAAGTAATTTCGACAGAAATTTCTCAAAGCCCTGCCTTGTGCGGGGCTTTTTTGTAGGCATTCACAAGATAAAATGACAAACATTGAAGACCGTGAGATTGATGCGCTTTATGAATAATCAGGCCATTGACGCGTTTCACGATTCGGTGTGTTGAACTTTCTTTTTTTATTCACAACAACAGGGGGTAAGCCCCCTGCGGCGCTATTTGCTGTGCAAATACGCGCCTACCCCCATGCGTGGCTCCGCCCC
>JAGBXG010000142.1 GCA_017629415.1 Pseudomonadota bacterium
AATTTTTCCGTAAGTCCTCAGACACAGGTTCCTTCCGATTTTGAACTTAGCGATTGGACGCTTATTCAACCATTTGCCTGTGCTGGCCTGGATTTCCGCATTATGACCTATATGTCATCAGTTTTCGCATTTTACGCTTTTTAAAGGTTGATTTTTTTTTTTTTTTTTAAAAACTCAACCCGTTTTATGGTGTTAATACATAAAAGAACCCATTTTTATGACTATTATCGTTCGAATGTTCAAACTATTTTCTCAAACTATTTTCAGCATACCGCATTGCACAATCGAGTTTCACAGAGTCTTCGTGTCACATGTATTGGGCTTGCCGTATGAGCCACGCTCATAGGCAAGCCAAGGGCGGCGTATTGCCGAAGGCAATAGACGCCCCCCCCATAGGACAAATTTACATACATGATATGCATAGTGCATATTCTAAACTTACCCCATCAGAGGAGAATATCATGAAATCAACGCGTTTATCCGTCATCTCACTTGCCATGGCATGTTTGTTTTTCGGTTGCAATGAACCAGATGAGCAAGATAACGATGTCACACTGGAAAACACTGCAGAACTTTGTGCGGACGGTCAAGACAACGATAATAATGGTGTGAGCGACTGCGACGAGGCAAGCTGCGCAGAGTTTGAAAACTGCAAAGATACATCCGATGAGCAAGAAAAGGCATGTTCCGGAGATATGCCGGAAGGCAAGAAGAACTGCACCTGCGACAAGACAACGGACGAATGGAAAGACTGCCAGGAGGCTGACAGTAACGAACCGGCTAACAGCAACAAACCGTTAGAAAATACCGAAGCGCTTTGCAAAGACACGATAGATAACGATGACAACGGCTTGACCGACTGCGAAGAAGACAGCTGCGCGGAGTTTGAAAACTGCAAAGAAGCTGGCGATAACGTCGTTGCCGATAAAGACGAAAACGGCAACCACATGAAAGACAGCAAAGAACCTGGAATGGCAAGCGCTCAAACTTGCCGATACCATCATGAATGTACGGCGCCGATGTTCTGCGACAGCTTTGTGGGGAAATGCGCCGACAAATGCACGCACAACGACGATTGCATGGAAGGGTTTATTTGCCGTCCCGATGGCCGTTGCGCTGCCGAAGCTTTCGAAACCGTGTGGAGAACGACAACGGCTCAGGAAGCCATAGCACTTCCCTTGGGTCTTGATACCAATACCTGCGATGTCACCATCGACTGGGGCGATGGCTCCGCCACAGAGCAAATCACCGAATGTCCTGAATTCGACCAGCTCAAACATACGTATGCCGAAGCCGGCGATTACCACATTAAAATAACAGGCACATGGGACGGTTGGTGCATGGGCGAGGGAAACAGCATGGGTTCATGCATGACGCCGGAAAATGCGGCAAAGCTTATTGAAGTCGTGTCTTATGGCCCCGTAGGACTCGCCAATAGAGGTTTTGCAGAGGCAAAGAACCTGAGCAAGCTTTCGAGCATCGACATTCCGGATTCTTCAATACTTGGTAAAAAAATAGATGATAATGTCTATGCTGAAGCTATGTTTTATGGCTGCGAAAACCTCGTCAACGGCATTTCCAAATGGGATGTCAGCAACGTCACCGATTTGAGCTATTTTTTGGCCGGAGCAAAGAAATTTAATGAAAATTTATATATGTGGAATGTTTCTAAAGTCACGCATTATAGTGGCATGTTCTGGGGAGCTGAAGCTCTGGCGTCAAATCCTATCGGTCAATGGGATTTGACTGCTGCCAAAAGTATGTCAGATATGTTCGGTAACACAACTAAACCCAGCCTGAATTATACATGTGGCGGAAATGATCGCATCTTACCGGCCAACCTTTCGGATTGTAATGCTATTAAAGATATGTATACAGGCTCAAATGTAGATTGTGATCTTGTCGATAACTGGACAAGTTCTCTCTGCGAAGATGCCGTGAATTATACAGCACTTACGGGGGCCATTGGCAGTTGTACAAAGGCAGATTATAAAGCTGAGTGTGCGAAATAAACGGGCGCTTCCCTATGTGCCTTCGGGCACATACGGGATTGCTTTCGGCGCTATTGCCGATGGCAATACGCGCCTTTAACGTCGGTTATCGCGCCTTGCGGCCCGATACACCGACGTATTTCTATCATTTTTATGTTTTGAGCTTTATATCATAATAAATGATATCCCATCGTCCCCATCACTTTGAAGGATCCCTATGAAAAAGCATCGATTTCTATTTTCGATATTTACATGTCTTGCACTCGGCATGTCAGCATGTGACAATGAAGATAACCCGGACACTCATCCATCCCCGGACACACAGGGTTCTCAAATACCACAGGTTACATTTTCACTCAGTTACGGCAGTTACCTCACCCACATGACCATTCAAAAATGGCAAACTGTTCTTCCCGAACAAGCCAATTCCTCAGGTTCGGGGGTTGGTGAAATCGTCGTCATGCTTTGTAAGGAAAATGACCCGACCTGTACCGCACCCGAACACGTGATGAGCGTGACCGAAGCCGAAGGTTGGAAATCCGCCCCCATTCAGGCAAGCAACGGTCCGACCATTCAACTCAATCGCTTACCTGCAGGTACGTGGCATATGATGATATTCGAAGATTCCGTCATTTCAGCTGCCAATGGTCGCGATTATAAACATCCCAATCCGATATGCAAAGAGGGCGAAGATTGGGGATGTATCGTCAGTGAAACCGATAGAATGCTTGTTTCACAGGAAGATTACGACAAATATTCTAAAAATACGGACAAAAATCAGCTCGGTATTTATCCCCAGCCTTCTGCCATAAAAATCACCGTGCCCAACTCATGCAAAGATGCCAGTTGTACGCAAGATCTGGGCAAACTTCTGCTCGCTCATTATCATGAAAGAAATATATCTTACGATGCACGCCCTGAAGATGGTTATCTTGCGGTAGGTACAGCCGGCGGATTGCGTATCGTCGATTTAAGCGATTTCTCGGTGCAGAAATCTTATGGCGAAATGTTCGATTATACCCTGCTTGACAACGATGGTTCGGCGATCAATGGCGTACCATGCGGCCTTATCGACGGTGACGATGGTTCAACCGTCTGGGTCATCTATAATATGAAAGGTAATGGAAAAGATAATATTGCCGTACCTTTTGATGTCCAAAACAAACAGCAGATTGGCAATAAACACGTCGTATTAAAAGATCGTTCCACCAATACTTCCCTTTGCCGTGGCATTGTCAAAGATGGCAAAATGTACACATGGTCCAGATTCCAGGGCAAACCGGGGGCTGGCAATGTCGTTTATATTCCATCTCTGACCGATGTCTTAAACAATACGGCCAATATTACCGCCGAAACTTGTCCGCAGTACAGCGAATTGACCGGTGCATGTATGGTTGATCCCATCGCTTATTTGCACAATACCGACAGCCTTGTTGTTTGGCACGACACCGTTTTCTCCATTCAGGGCAACCTGAATGCCGATGGCAAACATAAAGGCAGCAATGGCGGCATTTGCAGCGGTGGCGAAGATCTGTGCATATTCAAAACGAAAGCCGGAGAACAGTTCCTCGAAGCCATTTCGGCCAAAGGTTCTGAAGGCACTTATATCGAAGCCGGGGACTACTGGGAACAGTCAACCACAGCCTCAGGCGATAAAACCGAATGCAAAGTCAACGATTATTTCTTCAATGTTCCCGCCCTGACACTCGTCGAAAAATCCAATACGGTGGCATGGCTGATTGCCAGCAAATGTCTCTCGATTGCAGCATGGAAACTTAAGTATGATAAAGCCTCGGGCGATATCACTGCCGAACGCCTCACGTTAAGCGATATGCCCGGTCAACAGAATCTCGATACGTCACAATTCGGTGTCTATATCACCGATTGGGCCATTTCTCCCGACAAAAAATATCTCTATGGCATGCCGAGCGGCCCTTCATCCATGATGCTTTATACAAAACAGGGCACCGAAGACAGATATAGTGCCTCAAACCGCACACTCGGTCTCGTCCTTGATATTTCAGGCTCTAGACCCAAATATGCCGAAGATGCCCAATTTAACCGCAATATCGATGGTTACGAAGGTAATAACAACGATGGCAACCCCAAATCCCCGGCTATCGATCTCGGGCTGGATATCCAACAGCACTGGTATACACAGTATTTCAGCGAATGGACCAATAATATCAGTGGTGCCGTCACGACATTTCGTCCAGCCAGAATCCAAATGGCTGTAAGCAATCATACCTTATGGCTCACGCGTATTGGCGACGGCACAGAAGATGGCGGAAGAGCTACCAAAAATACACTCGGTCATTACCGCGATATCGCCAGCTACGACCTCGAAGATGCGCGCTCAATCCTCTGGCCCCACCAGAATGAATCCTATTTCCATCCTTATACCGGCGGCACCGACAACATGAGACCCAGCGGATTTCCGCTCGATCCCAAGGACTTTGAAACCGTCAATACGATGGGAATCGTTTATTTGCCTAAAAAATCATGATAAACGCATCCGAGCGTGTCAAAGGCACGCTCGGAGATGCAGGTTCATTCATGAGATATGGGGGACGTGTCGAAAAGTGTTTAAACTTTGCTGAGACCTTCTCGGATTAGTTTCGTGATTGCCTTCGTCAGCAATCGTGAGTTTGCCGTGATTGCCCTGATTCGCGTTTCAAATCTAAACACAATTTGAAACGCCCTCATCACTTCTATGCATAGAAATTCTGGAATGATTAGTTTTATGCAACGATCAATTTATTTGTTTTCTTCAAAAACTTAGCAGGGATAGGTCTGTCTAGCTGCCATATTATATTTATGGGTCGGCTGCCCTGATGCTTCACATAGTTGGCTGTACCTAGACAGGTATACGCTTCAGCGCCGCCGGTGATGTGATCAGATTTGAATTCACGTACAAACAGCAGAATCTTGCTTCCATGTTCCTTGTGGTGAATATATCGTTGTCCTGTAGGTGAGTTCTCTGCCGTTGTGCTTTGGCTTTGCCAGTGGAATAGGTATTCGTTAATGGAGTAGTCGTTATACATGGTTGTTGGCGAATAATCCTTGTCCGCTTTATTCAGTGTTATAAAAAATACATCCATCTTCTTATCAGCCAACCACTTAACACCTTCCCTGACGGTATTGGGGTTCATAAAGTCCATAGCAGCCAGAATTTGATCGCGAGTATATGAGCAATGTAGATCCAGTGGGCAATCAAATCCAAGA
>JAGBXG010000143.1 GCA_017629415.1 Pseudomonadota bacterium
CATAGACTTTTGCGGAAGGAATTTCACCGCGCATAATTTTTTTGAAAAGATTATCGTTTGAACTCATTTATGGTTTTCCTTTGTATAAATATGAGTAGATTTGTTTCTATTCAATCCACGAAACTCGCTTCATATTGCGGGTTCCAAGGGGCTTGAGCCCCTTGGCGGGGTTTGGGGCGGAGCCCCAGAAAAAAAAGAAAAAAATCTATGCTTTGTAACTGGCGAGCAGATCGACGAGGAAGTCTGCGACCATGGGGATGGTGGCAACTTCAGCGCGTTCTTGCGGGCAATGGGGGGATTTGACAGTGGGACCGAAGGAAATCATTTGCATGCCGTCGATTTTGCTGCCGATGATGCCGCATTCGAGGCCGGCGTGAATGATTTCGATTTTGGGTTCACGGCCAAAGCGTGTTTTGTATGTTTCGATGCATCGTTTGAGGATATCGGAATCCATGTCGGGTTGCCATGCAGGATAACCGCAACCGGAGACAGCAGTACCGCCGGCAAGGCGGACGCAGGCTTCAATGCGTGCGGTGATAGCGTCGAGTTTGGTGGAAACACTGGAACGCTGGCTGGAGAGAATGTGGAGGGTATCGGCTTCGATTTTGAGCGAAGCGAGGTTGCATGAGGTTTCGACAAGGCCATCGATGTCCTGGCTCATGGAGGCGATGCCGTGGGGATAGCAGAAGAGCATATCGCAGACGCGGCGCAGAGAGGCGTTATCATAGGCATCGCCGGCGGCATCGCGTACGCTTGTGGTGACTTTTACGCCGCCATCGGCTTTGCGGTATTCGGAGGCAAAGATGGCTCCCATTTTTTCCATACATTCGGCGACTTTGGCAGCATCGGCGGCGGGCACGGCAACGGCAAACGAAGCATCGCGAGGAATGGCATTGTGTGCGGAACCACCTTTAATGTCGATGAGACGGGCATCGGGAACGCTATCGAGGATTTTGGAAATCAGGCGGATGGCAAGTTTGATGGCACTGGCACGTCCGAGATGAATTTCACAGCCTGAGTGACCGCCGTGGAGGCCGGAAACATGGACGGTGACTTCGCGCATACCGGCAGCAAGCGGTGCGCGATTGAGCTTGAGGGTGGATTGGGTTTCGCGTCCGCCGGCACAGCCCACGGTAAAGATGCCTTCATCTTCGCTGTCGAGATTGAGCAAAATACGGCCTTTCAGCTGTTCGGATTGGAGGGCCATGGCACCTGTCATACCGGTTTCTTCATCGCTGGTGATGAGAATTTCAAGGGCAGGATGGGCAATAGATTTGTCTTCGGCCATAGCCAATGCCAGGGCAACACCCAGACCGTCATCTGCACCTAAAGAGGTATCTTTGGCGTGCATCCAGCCGTCTTCAATAATAACTTCGATAGGATCGGTATCAAAATTGTGGGTGGATTCAGGTGTTTTTTCACAGACCATATCCATGTGGCCTTGTAAAATGATGATGGGGGCATTTTCGTAGCCAGGGGTAGCAGGAACGCGGACAATGATGTTATTGGCGGCATCGCGTTCTACATCAAAGCCTTGAGATTTGGCGCGGTCATAGAGCCATGCTGCAATTTTATCTTCGTGTTTGGATTGACGCGGAACGAGTGCAATAGCTTTGAAAATATCGATGACGCGATCTGAAAGTGTCATGTGAAACTCCTGTGTGAAAGATGGAATAGTTTTTTATTTTTGTAGGGCTTCGCCCCGGGGTTCATTGGGGCTCCGCCCCGGGCTTCATTGGGGCTCCGCCCCAAACCCCGCCAAAGGGGCTGAGCCCCTTTGGAATCCCGCATTTTGGGGCGTTTTTTCGAGCGTTAAACGGGTATGGGTAACGTGACTTTTGGGGCGAAATGGGACCCTGTATCCCATTCCGCTTGGGTAAGCTTAAAACTTCTTGAATACTATCGTTTTTTGCCGCCAGTTGGATGCATATGACGCCGCTGACGAAGAGAGTGCGCCAACTGGCGAGCAAAAAGGCCTGGCGTATGGCGGCTTGCCGCCATAGCCGGGCCAAAAGAGCTGGCGTATGGCGGCTTGCCGCCATAGCCAGACTTAAAAAAGTATGAAAAGTATTACTTCGTGAATCCCCAGCTAGTGGCATCGGTCAGGATGGTGCTGCTGGTGAGTTCGACGGGGGTGCCGTTGTTACCGTTGGTGGGGCAGACATAGGATTTACCCGAGACATCGAAACGGAAAGCGCAAGACCAGTTGCCGGCGTCGAGCGTCATGGGGTTGGAAGCAAATTCAACGTTATTGCCGCAATCGCTGCAGAAGAGGTTCTGAATTGCGTTGCTGTTATGCGTCCAAGTGGCGGCAGGTTGTGTGATGTCGCCGCAGATGAGCATGGCTTTGACTTGTGCAGGTGTGGTGGCACCGGGCAGATAAATGCGGCCGTATCCTTCGATGTTTTCCGTGTCGAGGTGTTTGAAGTGGCACCAGGCTGGGGCTTCTGTCGAGGCGGTTGGGACTGTCATGGGCATCGTTTGTTCTGTGTTCAGTTTGGTGTCAGCATTCAGAACAATGGGGGCACCGCCGTCGGAATTTCCGGTTTTGGGCAAGCATGCGATCGATTCAGGGCCGAATTCGAAAACATAGGTGCAGGCATAGGTGCCGGCAGGTGCATCCAGTGAGAAGCTCATGTATTCCGTGTTGCTGTAGCAGTTGGTACAGCTGTTGTTATGGAATGCGTCGGAGGCATAAGTCCATGACATGACAGGTGTGTCGGTGCTGCCGCAGACGAACTGTGCTGAAATGTCGCTGAGTTCGACATCGGAAGGCATGAGAACGCGGCCATAGCCTTTGGCGTGAGCATCGACGCCTTGGATATTGCACCATGTGGGCAAAGTCATTTTATCGACGCATTCGGTCAGGGAACCTGTGGTCATACAAATGGCAGATTCGCCGCAGTCTTGTGTGACTTTCCATTGACCTGCGGCATCGCAAGTTTCAAAGACATTGGCGTTGCATCGTTTGGCTGAAGGTGTGCAAACGGGTTTGAGAACGCAGGTTTTTGCCGTGGCATCACAGTTTTCATCTGCGGAGCATGTATCTTTGCTTGTCCATTGTCCGGATTTGCATTCTTTCAGGTTTTGGCCGTCACAGAGATAATCGCCGGTGGTGCAGACATCTTTGAGTACGCAAGTCTTGTTGGAAGCATCGCAGTATTCTGTGGTGCTGTTGCATGTTTTGCTGGTTGTCCATTTATTGGCCGAACAATTTTGGAGCTGGCTGCCATTGCATCTGTATTCGCCGGTTTCGCATTCAATGCATTTGTTCAGGGATTCGCTGCAGTAAGAAGCGCCTGTGCATGCCGTTGTTTTCCATGTGCCTTTGTCACAGACCATTGTGGATTTGCCGTCTTCACTGCATTGTTTGTCGCCATCATTGCATTCGATGCATTTGGCCAGGGGGGCACTGCAAGTTTTGCCGCCTGTGCATGTCATTTTGTTTGTCCATTGTCCGCCGACGCATTCGCGCAATGTCAGTCCGTTGCAGCTGACTTCACCGGAAGTGCAAACGGGTTTGAGGTCGCATTTTTTGGCCGATGCATTGCATGTTTCGAGGGATGCATTACATTCTTTTTCGGTTGTCCATTGTCCGCCGGCGCATTTCTGAAGTTTGCTGCCATCGCAATAATAGGTGCCATCGGTACAAACCGAGGTATCGACACATTGTCCGAGTGTGGCATCGCAGACTTCGTAACCTGTACAAGTCTTAGTGGCTGTTGTGCCCCAGAAGCCTGTTGCACTGCATTTATACAGGCTGGAACCTGTGCATTTATAGGTATTGGGGGTGCATTCGGGTTTGGGGTCACAAGATTTTGTTGTAGCATTGCAAGTTTCGGATGCCAGGCATGTTTTTTCGAGGATGTAGGCATTATTTTGGCAGACTTTAAGGGTGTTGCCATTGCAGGTTGCGCCATCGTCACAGACCCAGGGTTCCTCTGCCTTGCAAATATAGGAAGAGCCGCTGGCTTCGCATTTTGCGCCTGTTGTGTAGCAAGCTTCTTTGGTTTTCCAGGCATTGCCTTCACAAATCATGACACTTTTCTTGGAGCCCGAGCATTTGGTGGCACCTTCGGTACAAACCTGGGTATCGCATGTGCCGTTGTTGGCATTGCAAAGATTGGCGGCACTGCATGTTTTGCTTGTTTTCCAGGCATTGTCTTCACAAATCATGAGCTTGGCGCCATCGCATTTGTACTCGTTTTCGGTGCAGACTTTGGTGACGCAAGATGCCGATGTGCCGGACTCTTTGCAGAATTCTGTGCTCTTGCATGTGGTTTCTGTTTTAAAAGCATTATTTTGACAGATATCTACGGTATTGCCATCGCAGCGTTTTTCGCCTGTTTCACAAACGACATTGACGCATTTATTGGCAGAACTGTCGCACATTTGGTTGGAGCCGCAAGATTTGTCGATAACCCATGCATTGTTGGAGCATTTTTCAACGTTATTTTGGTTGCACCTTTTTTCGCCTTCTTTGCACACGGTAATGACGCAGCCTTTGGCACCATCACAGTGTTCGTTGCCGGCACATGTCGTGGTGGTGTAAGCATTATTTTCGCATGTTTGAAGCGTTTTATTATCTGTGCACTGTTTGTCGCCGTCATCGCAGACGTAGGTTTCGCAGACGGCATTGCCATTGCGCATGATGCAGTCTTTGCTGCCGCAGTCTGTTGTGATTTCCGCGCCGTTGACGCATGAGACGATATCGCCGTTGTCGCATCTGCTTCCGTCGCCGGAGCATGCGGTGCCCGGAATACATGAACCAGCAATGCATTGATATCCAGCACCGCAGGTTTCGCCTTTGACCCATGCATTGTTAGAGCATACTTCAACACCGGTTTCGGTGTTATTGCAACGCACGGAGCCCGGAGCACATACAAAGGGATCGGCGCAGATGCCGTTATCGGCATCGCATG
>JAGBXG010000144.1 GCA_017629415.1 Pseudomonadota bacterium
GACACAATGCACCGTCTAAGGGTTTTGCATTCAGGGCAGCGAATGTCTGGGCCAGCAGTTCGCGAATGCGGCTGCGCCAAAGTTTTCCGTATTTTTTGCCTTCTGTGCGCAAGATTTGGTTCAAAGCTTGTGCATTTTTTTCCACGATATTCGGTGCCAAAATTCATCCCCATTCAAACACATAAGGCGCAGAATGCCCAGAAACCTGTATTTTATGTTTCTGTATAACTTCTGCGCCTTACATGTGATTAGATTTAAGACTTATAAATCTTCATACACAGGCGTACCAATCACGATACTTTCTGAGACGACACTTTCGAGTGTTCGTGCAAAGATTGCACCTTTGATATTGGCCCCTACCAAGATATTGGGCGTCAATTGTGTGTCATAAATTTTGGCCCCAAGCAAAGTGGCTTCGCACAGACTGGTGCCGTTCATATTCATGCGATTTAGGGTGGCATGATTCAAACGTGTACGTCGCATATTGCTTTTTTGGAGATTGGCTTCTGTGAGAATAGCGCCTTCAAAAGAACTGCTTGTAACATCTGATTCACAGAACAAACTGCGTGTGAGATTGGCGTGTTCAAAGTTGCAGTTTACGAAATGCGCATTCATAAAGAAGGTATGCACGGCTTCAGCTTTTGAAAAATCAGCCGGCGAATGTGCATAAGCATTTCCGAAATTGGCTTCTGAGATATCTGCACTGGCAAATTTCCCCCCGGAAAGAACGGCCATAGCAAACGTTGCCGCCACTGCCTTTACCCCCGTCAAATCTGCATCTGTCAAATGAGCCTCTCGCAGTTTGGCGCGGCTCATATCACTGCCCGAAAATTTCACACTGCGGCAATTGGCAAAGGACAAATCGGCTTCGGTTAAAGTCACAGCTTGCAAATCTGCACCGGTCAAATTGGATTTAAACCAGTTCGATTTTTTGAACTGCCCACGCGCTGCCCGAAGATTGACAGCTTGTGCGTTTGAAAAAGAAGCGAAGTTGGCATTGACATCTTCAAAACAAACGCCATTTAAACAGCAGTTTCGGAAATCGGCACCTGAAACTTGTGCATCTGTGAAATCGGCATTTTCCAGATTTGAGGCACTGAACCGAGTACCTTTTGCAGTGACACCTTTCAAGGCTGCTCCAGACAAGTTTACCCCTTGGAGATCAGAGCCCGTCAAATCGGCACCAGATAAATTCGCATGAGAAAAATCGACATTGCGAACACAAGCATATTTAAGGGCAACACCGTCTAAATTCACACCACTCAAATTGGCATGCTCAAGATTGGCGTGTTCAAGACGTGCCTTTCGCAAATCCAAACCATGCAAATCAATGCCACGCAAATCCAGACCATTTGCGACATCATCCACGCCTGTCATACCAATCAACAAGCGCGCCCAATTGTTCTCACCATTCACGAGGGCTTCAACGACTTGACGACGTCTTTCTGGACCATCTGAAAACATCCAACGATTGACAGGATTCATACTTCACCTTGTCTGAAAATGTCTGCCAGTTTGCTCAACTTCATGACGCCATCATCCAGCGCCACTTCAGCTATCATAAATGATATAGATTATCACACACATCACATGATTGTTAATGTTTAATCACAAATTTCGGCACATCTGAGATAAAACGAACAATATTTTAGGTTTTAAAAGAAATCTGCAAGTTTACAAACCGTTTATGGACGCACATGTACGACCTAATAGTCGGTTTAAAGCGCCAGTTGATGGAGTTATGAGAATTCGGGAACAAACAGGTGAAGGTACGATAATTTCGCGCCAATGATATCGCCATTTGGGCCGATATCCTGATCAAGCATGCTATGCCTTTAGCTCCACTTTCAGCCACCGATGCCACGAAAGATATCTTGCTCCGCGCCGGCAAGGGATAATCCCAGAGCATAGGCTCCTGTAGTGCACCAGTCGGCGTTTCAGCCTTACTGGGACGATCCCGATAATGCGGAACATCTGGACATTCGCATGGATGAAAATTTGCCGGAAATCCACGTCGATATCAACTTTATGAACATGACTTCCAACTTGGTCCGCAATACCCTCACTCACGACGGTCCGGGCTATGTACACATTACGCTCAGACATACTGACGAGCGCTGCATCCTCACCGTTCGCGATGAAGGCACGGGCATTCCAAAAGCTTAGGGCAAAAAATTCTTCGAACCTTTTAAACGCGGCTTTAACACGACCGACTCGGGCATCCCTGGTTTCGGTCTGCCTTTCTATCGTCAAGGATTTCGCCCCTCAATACAATGCCAAACTGACTGTAGACGACCATTCCGATGGTACGCCTGCGCTATGCCGGCCTATGCTTACGCATACGGCCTCCAATTCTATTTCACAAATCGCTTAATCTCGCAGGTATGTGCGTTTGTCTTTTCATCATAGTTGACGGCAACGAGCAA
>JAGBXG010000014.1 GCA_017629415.1 Pseudomonadota bacterium
ACTCGTTTTTGGAAAAATGGGGACCCGCTCCCCCATTTTTCGTCTCCGCAACATACCACTTCGTAAGTCTTTTGTGACTTTGCGTACGCCGTGGGCGTTGCCCCGGATTCCGTCAAAGGGCTGAGCAACTTTGGAATCCTACAATGAGGACTTACCTTTTTTGTAAGCCAAATAATTCGTGAATGCTGACGTTTTGGGGGACCAAACGGGGCCCCTCACCATTCCGCTTTGATGAGTTTTAATATTTCGTGAAGGCAGACGTTTTTTGCAGAAGAATGGATGCATGCACTAGGGATAGACGATATTGCCGAAATGTTGGGCATCCGGCTTATGCCAGTCTCTTGGCCAAAGAATTTTACCTTCCGTGGAAACAAGGATTTCTGGGTATTTCCAGCCATTTTCCGGAGATGGCACTGTCGTAGAAAATCGATATACCCCGTGATGAAATACACCTTTATCAGCTTTAATTTCAAAAGAACCTACGATTTGTCCCTGGGCATTGATACGCTGGAAGGTGGATGCCCCCTTGGGCTTTATCCATGCAATACCTTGAATAAACGGCGTCACATGAGAAGGTGAACAGCTTTCGACTTCGATGAGGGAGGTATTTTGGCATAAGAGGATAAAACTCTGTTGCTGGATTGAACTGACATTTTCTTCGATGACAGTATTTCCCATCGTATTTGCCGTGTCTGTTGCAGGCGTTTGATTGGGCATCAGCTTAGTGACGCAAGCTGCGCCTTCACGGACAGATGATGGCATGAATGACGCAAACTGGATTTCAGCTTTTTTCTGTGTGTCCAAACAACGCAGCTCTAAGGGATTGGCTAAATCGGAAGACTGCTGCAACTGGATAACTGCCGTATTTTGATGCAGATGTGCCACTGTTGAATAGACGCTGAGGTCATTTGGAAATGCCGGTTGTCCTTTGGCATCGACAAGAACTTCATAATAAACAGGCTCCGGATCTGTGACTGAACGTTTGAGGGTTTGAATGCGTTCAACAAACCAATGATCTGATGTCATTTGTGGTTCATCCCATGCCCAATCGGTTAAAATGGGATGGCGCATTTGTCGATAAACAAAAGATTTATCGGTAAATTCGGGTTTGGGCAATCCTGTCACGGCATCGTAATAAAATCTTATGACGGGAATAGATTCATCCTGTATCCTCTCTTCCTCCTCTGTATTTCTTGTTTCATCCAAAACGCTCACTCGCAGGATCAAACCGGATGGTATGAAAGATTTGTGCTCTGAT
Source organism: Pseudomonadota bacterium (assembly GCA_017629415.1). Next base: position 1,259 of record JAGBXG010000014.1, read on the forward strand.
TGCTCAAATTTAGGTTTTGTTAAAAAAGGTTTGTTCTGAGTCGGATGCGATTTTTCAGCATGTAAATTTTGGGCAATGATTTGAACCCATTGGCTGCCATTTGAAATCCAATTTTCTGTATTTTGGCCTTGAACCATGAAACTGATATCCAAAAATCGCGGTGCAATGAGGACATTTTCTTGGGCATCCATGAGTCCAACATAACCGTCTCGGGCAAAGACAAACAAGTTGCCGATAGCATGTTGAACCATTGCATAGCGTCCCGGTCTGAATAAAACGCGTCCGGTGTCAGCATTTAAGATGCCATAAGCATGGCGTGAGGCATAAACACCGGGAGGATCTGGCATTTGCAGATTGACATGGCGCGGGCCAAAACCTATGCGCACGTAATGCGAGTCATCCGACGAAAGATAAGCCTCAAGGGCAGGCATTTGATAAGCCTGAATGCGCGATAATTTTTGAGAAATTTGGTTCCATAAACGAAAAATATCGGTCTGGCTGAAAAGATTGAATAAATTTCTCAATTTGGATGGCCATGAAAGAGAAGATGAAAACCAGGTTATCCAGTCAGATGTCAGTTTATCCATATGATGCGATAAATATTGTTTATGACCGAATAAAATGTGTTCCAGATTTTCAGAAAACCGCCATGTGTCTTGAGAATCAAGCTGAATATAAAGAAGATGATCTAAGATTTTCTTAATTTTATGCTGAGATTTTTGAATGTTGCATGCCCCGTCAGGCCAGATGACGGTATCGTAAGTATAAGTACAAGGATTATCCCAATGTTTGGGCCAAATGATATGCCCGAATTTATTGACAATGACCGATGAAATATATTCTCCGGTATGAGAAACGATGGGATCTTTGAGGGTATAAGTATCGAGTTCGTTGGAATGTCTGACTTCTACGGCGCCTTGAATTTCAAAGGGTGCGACGAAGTTTAACCGAGGTTTTGGTGTGGATGGTGACTTTGAATTTGGCGGTATGACGTCATTTTCATCGACTTGAATGGCGTAGACTGTGCCTTGTTCATCGATCCAATTCCAGCCTGTATCATAAGTTTCATGGGGATATTTGATATAGGTTGCCCAGGGCTGAGAAAAGGGGGCTGCTTCTGTATATCCGTATAAGATTTCCTGTCCTTCGGTATTCATATAGCCGAGGGATGCTTTATTATTGAACTTTTGGGTGCGTTTAAATACGGCTTTTTGAGATTGAAATGGTTGAATATAATCGTAATCGAATCTGGAAATAAAGCTGCCGTTGGTATCAATGACTCCGTAGCCGTAATATTCCATGTTTTCGGCGATGAAACATGCCTGTGCATCGTATGGCATTTGATGGGGGACGCATGGTGGTTTTTCAGCGTGAGGTTGTTTGCAGCTTTGTTGGGTTATTTTTCCAAGTTCTTGTTTGCACAACGTTTTGGCATGTTCGTGTGTAACAATAACAACGGCACGTTCATCGTGGAATGGGGTGGCATAGAGAAATTTGGGAGGAATGCGCATTTCTCCGGTGCGCAAGTCCATATAGCCATGGGGACCATCCGCCGATACAGGCTGAGCAGCGATGAGGTTTGCAGGCGCATCATTTTCTAATGCGGCAATTCCCAGGCTGTACATGGGTTCTTTATTCAGGGTAATCCCCGTTTGTATGTCGATGAGCGACTGATAACTGGCTCGGAAACCTTGACGTTGTTTGGGATTGGGATTTGGAATTTCGATCCATAGTAATGTTTTGGTGCTACCGTCGATAGTGACTTCAAAGATCCAGATATCGCGGTAAACAGGCGGGACAATGACTTTGCCTGTATCATCGGCGAGTCCCCAGAAACCGTCATGTTGGAATCGAAAAATGTTATGGAGGATGTGTTCGGCTTTTGGGAATTTTTTAAAAACAGTGATTTCTCTGTTGTCGTTAGAAATAAAGATACTTTCGGGATGTCCGTGAATGGATTTTTGATTGAATTGCCGAAATTCCAAGGCTGAATGCCGCAGGGATTGACCAATTTTCAATGCATCAGCGGAAACAGCGACGGTGGGTACAGATTGAATATTTTTGTTCGTTTGCGCCATCACACGGAGTGGCAGAACAACAAGGAGCAAACAAATCAGAGGGATATGCAGGCGGTTGAGGCAATGCATAGAAATGGTAGAAGAAATAAGAAAATTCAGGGGGATATCGGATTCATTCCAAGCGTTTATTGGATATCAGATGCAGGGAATGGTGATAGGCATGGATTTGGCCGCGTCAGTCTTGAAAAAAAAGCGAAGCGTATTTCGCGCAGAGCACGAAATAGCGGAGCTATGCGCGGCGTATCGTTTACGATAGCCGCGTTTTAAGATTTTTTATCGACATCCTTGCAATCGATGTATGCGCGCAATGCGGACTGGAGGTTCAGTCGTGCGTAATGCAGTCTGCTCATGACGGTGCCGATTTGGATGTCGAGGACGCTGGCGATTTCTTCGTATGACAGTCCGTCCACTTCGCGCAGTGTGATAATGATGCGTTGTTTTTCGGACAGTGTGCCCATGGCATTTGAAAGCTGTTCGCGCAGTTCTGAGCATTCACAAGCTTTTTCGGGATTAAATCCGATGCTGGGCGGGAGGACGCCGTCAGGTTGTGAGAAATTTTTTTGGAAATCGTTATCGAATTCGACTTCGCGAGCAGTTTTTTTACGTCGGTATTTATCCACCGCGAGGTTGTATGCGATGCGGTAAGCCCAGGTGAAGAAGCGTGTTCCGGGTTGATATTTATGTGCATTTTTGTAAATGCGCAGGAAGACTTCCTGAGTGATTTCGACGGCATCCTGACGATTATGGACGACACCATAGACGATGGCGATGACGCGATCTTTATAGCGCCAGTAGAGCTGTTCAAAAGCAGCTCTATCGCCCGTCTGAATTTTCATGACAAGCTGTTCGTCGGTAAGTGAGTCCAATATCGTAAGCCAGGAGAGTGAGTAAGTTTAGCGGTAAGAGATAGGCAGCGTAACTTTTTTAGTCGTGCCGCCGAAGGCTCTATATTTGATGGATGAGGCTGCGGAAGTGATACATTTATTGAGTTCTCCATTAAACGAAGTGCTCACGTTAATGATTGTCCCTGTTTGCTGAATGGTGAATTTGAGGTGTCCATCCACCGTTCTTCCGCCGGCATGATTTTGGACGCATTGAGCGACTTTATGCTGGAATCTTGGGTTTTCGAGCTGAGCTTCGACTTCCCAGTCCATGAGGGGTTCGAGTTCGACGCCGTCTTCGCCGGTGAAAACGAGTGTTTCAATGCCATCACCTGCGGCCTTTCCGGCGGCTGTTTTGGCACTTCCACGATGGGAGGCACGTTTTTTACGATTTTCTTCTTCCCATTTTTTGTAAGCGGCTTCGAGTTCGGCCTGTGTTGCTTTGGCATTAAAGAGAGCTTTTGCCTGGTCTTCACCGACATTAATCGTGACTTCTTCCGATTTAGGAAGTTTAAATTCTTTTTCGAAAGCTGGGAAAGCAGCGTTCAAGTTGAGGGGTTCGGGGTCAGGCAGCAGCGCGAGCACGATGATAGGCACGAGGATAATGGCAGCGATGACCCCTATACCGATGAACACGATGCCGCCGATACCGGCTTTAGCTATATTTTCTTTTTTGCGTTGTTCGGCAGCTCGAATCGCGCGATTGCTTTCGCGGATGGGAACCCATTCTTGAAGTTCTTTGGCAAAATCTGGAATAGAGCCGAGGTTTTGGCGCCGTTTTGTCTGAGTATTGAAGAAAGCTGTGGTTTCATCAATGACATCTTGTCGCAATTTTTCCACGATAGTTTTGTGGTCAAATGGCCCATAATCCATGCCATCTTTCTGATAAATCCAAACTTCGCTGTGTGCAGTGCGCATCGCAGGTTTTGGCATTGGGCTGTCGAAAAGATCGGGTTTACGCAATGATTTGCTTCCGGTTTCGACAATGGGCATATCGGCACTGACGGTCAGTGCGCGCAAGTCGTTAACGCCGACGACAATGGAGGAAATATCCTTGTCATTGGGGGCGTCCACGGCGTTTTTGAGGCTGTCTTTGAGCTGTTGCACATGATGGAAGCGATCTTCCGTATCAGGTTTTATGGCCTGAAAAAGCGCTTCTTTGGTTGTCGTAGAAACATTTGGCAATGAGGCGATAAAGGTTTCAGGCGAGCTGGCAAAATCGCTCAAGGGGTTATTGCTGAGCAATTCAGCAAAGAGCAGCGCTAAGGAGTAGACGTCAGCAACCGGTTTGACGGCATCGCGAGAGTCGCGTACTTCGGGGGCACTGAAAGAAGTGCCGAAATAGGCATTGCGTTTGTTATCGGGCAAGAATTTATTGGCAATCCATGCACAGATATAGTTGGCGATTCTGACGCGGCCTTGCTGTGTAACAAAGATGGTTTTAGGCGACAGGCATCCGTAGGCATAGCCGGCATGATGAATGACTTCAACGCCGAGGCAAAGATGGGTCAGGAAGCTATAAGCGGCTTTCACCCCCAGAATTTGTCCGCGTTCACGGCGCATGGCCAAGTTGGATTCGAAAGATTCGCCGTTGATATATTCCATGACAACGTAGCCGGTTTTATCGACAACGAAGAAGTCATAGAGTGCCGCAAGGCTTTTATGACTGAAGGTTTTGAATTCAGAAACGGCTTTTTGAATTTCAGCTGCACAGGCGTCATCGCAGGCAAAGCTGAGCTGTTTAATAAGGTGTTTGTCCATGGTCATGAGGTTTCGGACCAAACAGGTTTGTCCGAGTTCATTTTCCCCCATGTCGGTCAAAACCTCGTATGTACCATTAATAATTTCGCCAACGTTCAATTTCTGCGGCACTTCACTCATCTTTCACCCACAATCATAAGGGCAGGGCAACGGTCCAGCGGTTATTTTCGCGCTGCATCGTCACCGTTATTTCAGAATCATCATGCAATACAATACTGACAACGGCCGTGGTATCTGTCACGGTTTGCGGTTTAACTTTTTTGTACTCGCGAGTCGTTGCCATCACATGGCCGGGGCGGAGCATTTCCCACGCTTTGCGTGGATGGCCATTTTCAGCGGAGGTATTAAAAGCATCCGCTTTTTTTTGCAGGGCATCGCGCGTCTGTGCATTGAGAAATTCCCACATGGTTTCGGTATCCTGAACTTCAGCTGTTTCCAGGAATCCGGTTAAAACAACTTCAGGTTCTTCACGTTGCCAAACGGGACCGGCACCGCAACCAGGCATGCAACAAAACAGTACGCAGCCTAACAGCCATGTCCATCTTCTTTGAAAAATCTGTTTTTTGCAGAATGCCATGTCGCACAATCCGGATACAAACACATAAACAAGCCTACAAACATAGGCCTCTAAAAATATACGAATATGACACGGCACCCCAAAACCGTCAACGCCAAACGCGTCTATTTGCCGCAAACCAGACGTTTTATGCCTTCTTCAAACAAAATTTCGGCTTTTGTCGTATCGATCATTTCAACGACAACGCCGACACCGAATTTGTTATGACGTACGATGTCGCCATCTTCAAATTTGGCTTTGATGGAATAGGTTTTTATTTCGGTATTATCGGCCTGTGTTAATCGTTCCCAGGCATCATGTAAAGACTGTTCGCTGGCGCGGTCTTCTGCTGTCAGCACAGACTGTACTGTCACCAGAGTATCGACTTCACGGATGTGCTCATGATTGCATTCCGCACAAGCAATTTTGTTGCCTTTTACTTTGGCATGCGGCCGCATATCCTTGCAATTCGGGCACCATTCTTCAATCAGTTCGGCATCGATTGCTTCATTGTCAAGCGAATCGTCATCCATTTCCATATCATCGCGGCTTTTGCGTGAATCCATCATCTTTATCGTCCTTAAAAAAGAAATCACAGAGCCGGGAGCTTATCCCCCGTAAGCGCGCGCCTTTTTGCACATTGCAGTTTGTATCGTCAATGTGTTTTTGTATGTCGTCTAATGTATTGTTTTATTTGTAAAAAATGCGCGTTTTCTTCGTCAGTATCGTCATTCTGTTCGTTCCCGTTGAACTCCCGAAAACAGCCCATGATTGTGGGTTCCAAGGGGCAGAGCCCCTTTTTGCTCGCCATTTGGCGCACTTTCTTTGTCAGCTTTGACCTCACTACCGCCCTTCGGGCGTTCTCTCCCACCGGGAGAGAAACCTGATTCGCTTTGCTCATCAAAACCAGCTCAAGT
>JAGBXG010000145.1 GCA_017629415.1 Pseudomonadota bacterium
AAACGCTTGATGCACTAAATCGACACCCAAGAAAACATCTTTATTAAAGGATTATTTTGAAAGCCTGACTCACGCAGGAAACTCAAAAGCGTGTACATTGGAAGCACTCATGCATAAACTTGTACTCGTTGCAGTTGGTTTATGGCACTAGTGATTGAAAAAAAATTACTCAAAAGATTTGACACAAACCACGGTATCTTAGCGGGGTTTGGGGCGAAGCCCCAAAAGAACTTTGCATACGTCGTGCCTGCTTCAATAGAACAAAATTACAACTAAATCTTTTGTGTCTCAGAAGAAACAAAAGGCTGTCCCTTGCCAAGTTCAATCAACGGAAGCTTCGTTAATGCGGACAACTTACGGGCCAACGTAAAACACGTATATTTATCAAATGAACCCTCAACAACTGCATGAGGTGTGCCGTCTTTCTCAGCCAAATACAAAGCAAAAGCATCAATAGAAACGTTTTTTCTACCTGGCCAAGGATAGTCTATCAGACCAAATACAACATGCGTAAAACGCTCTACATCATAAGATACGAACTGACCATTTTCAGGAAGCATCACACGCTGGCGATATCCCAATATCTGCCCGACCTCATCAACGACAGGCTCAGGCGGCGGTATCCGTATTACCGTCTCACGGTGCTTAGAAGTGCGAGATGAACGCCTAAAAAAAGCCACCGCAAAAAAAGCACTTAAAGTAAGTATTCCGTATTCCAGCATACTAAAATACCAGAATCCTGCCATCGCAAGACGAAACACTTCCACCGCCAATATCATAACCATTATCCAAGCGGCAAAACGCCAACGCTCTCCTATCCGTTGCCGCAATTCAACAACTCCAACCCACTCTTCATGACGTTTTGTTAAAATGCATCGATCAATCAACATCATACACCTCTCTTCATGACCGATGATTCATGCATTTATTCATGCAAAAGCTCGGTCTTTATCGCTGGGCTGTCTAAAAGCCATCGCTCATTCTCATAAACAAATTTTAATTCACGTGCCGCTCCTGATGAACTGACTGCATAAAGAATCATGCGTGTTTCATTTTCATCATCTTCGCGTCCTGCAAATTCATCACGAATATCGACCAAATCACGAATAAACACATCACCTACAGGGTCAAATGTGACAATTTCATCCCCCACATAAATCTGCCCTGCATCTAATGCGGCCGCAGCACCACTTCCACCAGAATGAGATTCAAAATATGCAACTGTATTAGGCGACATCCAAGCCAGCGCACCAGCCCAGTTACTGTCTGCAAGTGCAGCAAAACACTGAATTGCCGCACGTTTTGCATCCAAAAAGCGTCGCATCAATTCTTCTGGTGAAGCCTTAGGCTTTTCTACTTGCTTCCATTCCGATTGTGGCGGTGCATCCGGCAATGTGTACATCTTCACACATCCAGCGCTCAAACCACATCCCACACACACAGCAAATAACAATGTCTTATGTTCAAACATTCAAAAGTCCTTTAAGTCTTAAGCAGCCCAAAAAGCCCAATGAGTCTTTTAATGATTTCATCGCGTCATTGTAAAGTTACTTTTCTCATATGAATATACATCTGAACTGCAAACGCAAAAAAAAAGCGTCGCATAAGCGACGCTTTTCTGTCCCATGCGTACATGGGACAATGCTGAAAAAGTGGATTAGCCACCAATCTGCATGTTTTCGACAACGAACGTGATTTCTTCGGTCACGACATCATTGCCTTTACCATCGAGGGCGCTGATTTTCCAAGCTTTGGGCCAGCAGCCAAAGAGGTACCACGTGCGGACGGCGTTGCCGGCGTTGTCGTTGAGGATAATGGAGATATCACGACGGACATACTGACCTTCGCGAGCAAGTCTCCACCATTCCTGGAGGTCCGGCGTCACAACATAACCTTTTTTCAGGGTGACATCGCCGAACTTGGCACGACCAGGACGTTTACGGAGGGTCAAATCATCGCCATCCTGGAATTCGATAACTTCCAGTTCAGCATTGATTCCGTCTACGCCTTTGAAGTAACCAGCGGTGACGCCACCGATGTCAACTTTAAAGTTGTAAGCACCAATGTGATCGATATCAGTACGACGGCTAGGCATATTCTCTCTCCTTCTAGCTGAGTTAAACGCTCCAACCATTGGACAACGTTTAACGACACTTTATGTTCCCCCAGGACCGACATGATCAAGGGGAAACGGCTTAAATACACAAAACTAATGATTATTCGGAAACGTCGCCGCCGGCGGCCATCTGACCAATACGGAAGATGACGAATTCAGCGGGTTTCACGGGGCAGATACCAACTTCGCAAACGAGCTGGCCGGCATCAATGACTTCGGGGGG
>JAGBXG010000146.1 GCA_017629415.1 Pseudomonadota bacterium
AAAATCATTCGGCGTCAGTTTCACCGCCATAAATTTTGTACGTTTCAAGCGCTCAAGCAAGACTTTTGCTGACTCAAAGACTTCAAAAATAAAAAAACGAGCCAATCATGACTCGGTTCATAAAATCATTCGGTGTCAGTTTCACCGCCATAAATTTTGTACGTTTCAAGCGCTCAAGCAAGACTTTTGCTGACTCAAAGTCTTCAAAAATAAAAAAACCGAGCCAATCATGACTCGGTTCAGAAAAATCATTCGGCGTCAGTTTCACCTGACTCCAAACTCTTTAAACGTTGCAAACATCTTTTTGCTGCTGCATTCTGCTTATTATTCTTATTTTTAGACGTGCGCTCCATAAAAGCCACAGTATCATCAAAACGCGCTTTTTCTGTTTGTTCACTCAGCTCAAGCTCGCTTGTCGCATCACAAAGATCGCTGACACATTCAGCCGTTGTACCTTCATCGCATTTGGAACGCGCATCGTTATAAGCTCTGAGCCGCAAATCATGCTTTGTTTCCTCAATGCGTTTTTCGGCAACCACACGATTCACGCTCTCGGAATCCACCATCTCAAACAAATCAATCGCCGCTTCAAATTCATCATTTTCAAGCTTTTTAATACCTTGGTTCAAAAGCTCTTCATTTTTGAATTCAAATTCAACTTTGCTGTTTAAGGCACGCAATTCAGCATTGTTGGGATTTTCCTTAAGCAATTCCGTCACAATATTGCGAGCAGGTTCAAAGTGTTTCTTTTCAAAAAGCACTTCTACATCATGAATACGCTTTTGCAAATCTGCCTTTGCGGTTTCAGCACTGACCACTTCTTGCTTCGCAACAGCCTCATTGTCAGAATCTCCCTGTTTGGCCTTGAAAACAGCAAAACCGATGATGACAATGCAGAGAACAATAATTGCTCCACCCAAAATGACAACCAACTGGCGATTATCATTGCGTTTTTTGCTTGCATATTGACGAATATCTACGGTTTCGGATGCAGGTACAAAGACAAACGAGACATTCCCAAAACGAATTTGATCACCTGGATGAAGCTTGCATTCAGAGTTGATTTTTTTGTTATTCACGAATGTGCCATTCGAAGACCCGAGATCTATAACATGATATGTCAGATTGCTGTTCACAATCCTCGCATGATTTCTCGAAATCGAATTATCCGAAAGTAAGATATAGTTATCTTCTGTTCGGCCGATCGTATTGTTCTGCTCAGAAAGCATGAAAGCTTCGCCGGCGAATTTATCGCCGACACGAACAATTTTATAGCCGCTCTGATCACTCGAAACAATCTGAGTCTTCAGAACATCCTGACCAGCATGCATGTCGCTTTGATCTTTATACTCCAAATAAAGCGTATATTCTCCAATTCGAACTTTCGACCCATTTCTGATCTCTGTGCGTTCCTTGATGGCCTCGCCATCTACCGTCACTCCGTTGGCACTGGCAAGATCATCAATGTAACACTTGTTATTAGAGACAAAAATACGCGCATGCGTACGAGAGACTGTATTGGAAGGCAAAACGACATCATTACCGTCTACACGTCCGATCGTATAACTTCCTTGATCGAACGATATTTCTGCCGCAGATCGCCCATGACGATCTTCAATAATCAATGTGTACATATTTATCCAAATCAGGCGTTAAAGATAGAGGGTTCAAGAGCCATACCGCCACGTTCCAGTTCTTTATAGAATTTAGGAATATTCCCTAAAGCCTTGAACTGTCCTTCCCCCATAGCCATATGTCCCATGCCGGTTCCACACCAGGCAAAAATGGGTACCAAACTGCAGCAGCCGTTGTCATCAGCAACAACCTCAGCAATTTCAACAATGCGGCGACGGGCATCCGTAAAGGCACGAACCGTCACAACAATATCAATATTACCCACTAAACTGCGAGCCGATGCATCCGAAGCCACCATGCGTTTAAGCAGGGCAAAACCTTCATCGCCATTAAGTCCGCAAATCGTCGCCATCGAACCTTGAGCTCCGGCACAAATAGCACCCAAAAATGCACTGGCATCCGCCGGCGTCTGGATCGTATCAACAAGAACACGTTCGGCACGCAAACGGCCTACCTGGCGTACCAGAGAAGCAAGATCACCATTCTGAACACCTGCATTCTGAGCTTCAAGACTCAACACATAAGGCTGAGGCATAATCAAAACTGCAGAATTTTCAATCGTCACAATACGCTCACCATCGGGAATTTCAGCACCAAGTGCATTCAACACACTCGTACGGCCTGAACCCTGTGCACCCACAATAAGCATGTTGCGACGAGCTTTGACACAAAGATTCAGGAACTTCGCCATATCGCTCGAAAGTGACTCACGCTGAATCAATGCAGATACTGCATTAAACTCATGACTCGGCTTGCGAACAACAATGTTCGTCGAGGCCACTGCCACTGGCGGCAAAATCACCTGAATCTGCGTTCCGTCTTCAAAACGAATTTCAGAAACTGTCGATGTCTGAGGATTAATCCCTTGATAAGCAAGCAAACGCTGCGAAGCAAGATAAAGTGTGTCTGCACTCGTAAACTGAATACTCGAAATTTCGCGACGACCACGACGTTCACAGACAATTGTCTCAAAATTATACACCGTGAACGTGCTCACTTCAGGATCATCAATCAAAGAATCTACTGCACCTAAACCACACACTTCCTTAAGAAGGAAATCCATAAGGCTGTTGATATCCACATTGCCAAGAGATGCACGCGTTTCACTGACACACTGAGAAAGCATATTATAACATGCATCCTGATTATCAGGTTCAGGCGGATAAGGCTGCGCAAGTATGGCCTGGAAATCATTTTTGGAAAGATAATTATCCATCACGATTCTCGCAGCTTTCATCCACGCATCGCTTTCAGCCGTACGCGCATCATCTACAATAATATCTTCAGGAAGTGCCGCTGTACCCACATCTTTGCGTCCAGAATTGGCACGAACACCACCCAATGTTGACTTCACGGCCGGACCACGATCCGACTGACCTGCACTGGGCAAACGAAGGGATTTATCAATCACACCCTCATTTTGTTGTGCACGTGCACCCAAAGGCGATACCGCAGGCGAAGAAGTTGCACTTAAACTGGGCGTCAACCCCGGAGCTTGGGTCAAATTACCCGGACTGCTCAGTGCAGGGCTAGGCGCTCCACTCAAAGAAGGTGCTCCACTCAAAGAAGGCCCGCCACTCAAAGAAGGCGCTCCACTCAAAGAAGGCCCGCCACTCAAAGAAGGCGCTCCACTCAAACCAGGCCCCGCGCCCAATGAAGGCGCATTGCTCATACCAGGACCCGCACTCAAAGAAGGCGCTCCACTCAAAGAAGGCCCACCGCTTAAACCAGGCCCCGCGCCCAATGAAGGCGCATTGCCCATGCCAGGCCCCGCGCCCAATGAAGGCGCATTGCCCATGCCAGGCCCCGCGCCCAATGAAGGCGGATTACTCATGCCAGGACCCGCGCCCAATGAAGGCGCATTGCTCATGCCAGGACCCGCAGGTTCCGGCACAGACATGCCGCCCGCAGGCTCACCACCTAAAGGCGCAGAAACACCCCCCATACTCGGAACGGACATATTCGGACGGGAGAAATTCGGAGCACTGGGAACAGGCGCACCCAAAGATGGAGCATGAGGCGGAGTCATGCCGCCCATACCATGTTCACCTCCCATCGGACTGACAGGAGGCATCGCTGCAGCAGATGGCACACCACCAAATGACGGCATGCTCGGAGCACCGCCCATACCCGGAGCACCAGGCATTGCAGGTACACCAGGCATTGAAGGCGCACCAGACATGACAGGCGCTGCCGGCATCGCTGGCGCACCGCCACCGACCTCACGAACCTCAATCGTAAAATCACCAATAAATACTTTATCCCCCTCTTGCATCACATGAGGAGTCGTAATTTTGTGACCATTAATAAACGTGCCGTTCGTACTCTTCAAATCAACGAGAATGATCTTACCATCCTTCACCACGATACGAGAATGACGCTTAGACACATTCGTCTTCGGCAAAACAACATCATTACCCTTCACACGGCCAATCAATACTTCTGTCTTGTCGAATGTCGTTGTGGTCGACGGACCGTCCTTCTCCGTGATGGTCACACTAAGCATATGAGACTCCTTAATTATTGAACAAGAGCGACGACAAACAAGCGCCACACTGCTGGAAACGAAAATGCGCAAACACGCTCAAAAAACAAATCTATTTTCTACACTCACCATAATAAAGTGTCAAGATTCAGCGTTTTGCATCGCTATCAACACTGCTTTATGAAATACATGAAGCCTCTCGTTCGATAAATTTACGCTCATCGAAAACAATTGATGACTGCTCCTCTCCTATGATAACACGATGAGAAACTTCCCTTTCTCACACTCTCTCACCGCAAAGCAAACACACCATGAAATATCATCAGAAATACATCAAACAATGCCTGCTCATCACCATCATACTGTTCTCATCATGGACAATACTGGCATGCGCATCCACACAAAATATCCCAGAACCTGATGTTCCTATCGAACAAGCCAGACAAACGCTTAGCCAAATCCAAAGACAAAGTCCCGACACGATGAGAATCAATGCCAAAATCGATTATGTCGACGGCATCAATAACAAACGTGTCGTCGGCCAAGATCTCATTCTGTCTGCACAGGCCCCTCTCAACATGAGAATCACCCTGTCGGCCTTTGATAAAGCCATGGCCACGCTTGTCACTGATGGCACCGGATTTTCTCTCATGGATGTCTCACAAAATGCTTATGTTACCGGCATGGCAACCCCCGAAAATATCGCTTCAATTCTGCCTGTTTTCCTCTCCGCCGCCGATCTCTATCGCGTCATCAACGGACAATATCCAACAGATGGCGTATCAAAAGATTCTTCACAAAATCAACATGTTACATGGGATAACACAGAAGGAGGCTACAAACTCTCCATGCCGCTTGAAAACGGCAACATACAGCATGTCTTCTACAGCTGGCCTGAAGGCGATATTTTCCTCATCACTGTCACCAACGGGGATCAACTGCTGTACAGATACGAAGCCTCTGACTTCAAAACCTTCGAAGTCAATGAACAGCAGTGGCGCTATCCTGGACAAATTATTTTCAGGCTCCCCCCCAAAGAAACCGATGTCAGACTGCGTGTTGAAAAACGCGACATCGGCCTGGAATTTTCTCCTGCTGTTTTCAAACTCATGCCGCCTGCAGGCGCACAAATCATCGTCCTGCCATAACAGTCTGAATACAGAATCGATATACCCTGAATATGCGGCGATTCACGCCATGATGCACGATATGCAATAAAAAGGCTGGGCGTATTTGCAGCTTGCAAATAGCCCAGCCCAACTGTGCGGCGTATGCACAAGCATAGCCGCACAAACAAAAAAAACCTCTGCATCCATCTGCAGAAGCTTACGAACATTTATCATGACCCTGGCAGGAGTCGAACCTGCGACTTACAGAGATTAGGAATCTCCAGCTCTATCCGTCTGAGCTACAGGGCCGCTAAAATCGCGCCCTATATGTTACAAATCCCATGGCTTGTCAATATCGATTCATGCACGACGGCCACAGCGCGGACATGTATATACGATCTGTTTTTCACGAAAAATAAGCAAAGGAATGAAACACAGCGGAAAACAGAAAAAAAGAAGCACGCCAAAAATGACCCAGCCTAGGGATGAAACTTTATTTTCTTCCTTCATGACAAGCGTGGCATGACAAGCAAGGCATTGAGGCACCAGAGAGGTACTTCTTTTGTCATTTCGACGCGACTTTTCCATGTATGATTTCATGGCATTTTCACGCCTGTCTGCCTCTGTTTTAGGCTGCTGACGCTTGGCCAGCATATCGAGCACATCACCAGACCTGCTTTTGAGCTCTTTATGAAGTTGGCGTGTTCTGCCTGAAAGTGCTTCAAGCTTCTGCTCAATGGCCAACATGCCTTCCGCATGAGAAGCGCCCTGTTTGGCCATATAAGCATCAATATCCTGAATAATATCTTCAGAAGTTTTGAACTCAGCCTCGGCCACACGGCTCACATATTCATCAAATTCAGAGGTCGAATGCAAAACCACGAGTGCAGGCAAAATCGAGTCAAAATCCACGGGCACAAGCAGCCAGTTTTCGATCTGACGAATCGCTTCGGACTGTGTCATGAGACCTCTTGTTATGAAAATGATTCAAACATCATCGCAGTGAACGAAAAATCTAAATTTGAAGCGTTACAGTTTAAACAGCACACCTTGCCCTTGCAGCTGCTGATAAGGACGCGGTGCTTCAGGAATCGGATGATGTGTCAAGTAGCCGTCCAACATTCGACAAATAAATTCTTCATCCTGTGGATCGTCCACATAATTGAGATGTGTGGTATCCAAAACGTAAACGGGACAACGCGTCCAATTCTGCCAAAGCTTGTAATATCGAGCACGAAGCGCATCCAAATAATCCGCTTCAATGACCTGTTCTGCATCGATGGAACGGCGCGCAATACGTGAAAGCACGACATCTGTGGGCGCATCAAGAAACAGAATGAAATCAGGTGTCGAAACATGATGGCTCAACAACGATGTAAATCGATTGTAGAGATCCATTTCATCGTCATTGAGTGTTTGTTCGGCAAAAAGGCGATCTTTATCAAAAAGATAGTCCGCCACTGTCAGCGTTTCAAAAAGGTTTTTCTGAAGCAATTCAACCTGCTGCTGATAGCGACTGGCAAGATAAAACATCTGAGCAGGAAACGCGTAATGCTTGGGATCGGCATAAAAACTGGCCAAAAACGGATTGGCTTCGCAAGGCTCAAGCACGAGACGCGCTCCGCGCCGTTTCTGCATCAGTCTGCATAAACTCGTCTTTCCTACGCCGATCAAACCTTCGACTACGATATAATTTGACAAAACCACCCCTCAAAACATCAAAATACAACAATGCTATCGCGCGTCAATATGGCAAATGACACCACATAAACAAGACCTCAGAGTTTACCCCAAACGCATACCTTTTTGAAGTTCTAAAGTAGGATATTCAGAACACCCCTCCCTCCGCACGCAAAGTTCTTTTGGGGCTCCGCCCCAAACCCCGCCGGGGCGGTTGCCCCGGACCCCACCAAAGGAGCTGAGCTCCTTTGGAATCCTGCAAATTTGGGCGTTTTTCGTTGGTTAGACAGGTACTGATTACTCACGTTTAGGGGCGAAATGGGACCCTGTATCCCATTCCGCCTTGAGTGAACTTAACGATTCGTGAATACAACTGATTTTGGCCGCCATTTGGATGTCATTTTGAGGGAACTCGAAATGAAAGGAGGGAGCGTGATAGCGCACGTGACCGCCTGAAATGACAAAGCTGACGGAGAAAGCGCAAAAGAATAAAAAAACGCGCCCAAAGGCGCGTT
>JAGBXG010000147.1 GCA_017629415.1 Pseudomonadota bacterium
CGGGGCAAAGCCCCGGTGGGGTTTGGGGCAAAGCCCCAAAATACACGCGGTGCGTATGCCGAAGGCATAGCACGCGTTCCAAGGCGTATGCCGGCGGCTTGTCCGACGGCATAGCCTGGGCTCAAAACAAATCTCAAAGCATCTGAGTCAGCAATGTTGTCATGCGTTCGATACCGGCTGCGAAACTTTCGGGTGGTGTAATCAGGCTTACCACCAGTGTGGGATGGTTGGCGCGATAGCCAAAAAAGAGGCCGGGAAAGACGCGGACACCATTTTGAGCAAGTTTCTGGGCAATCTGATCATCATCGGCCCAGCCGGGCAGGCGGATACAGGCACTCCAGCCACCATCGATAGGATCCAGCCGCCATTGCACATCAGGGCGTTGAGCACATGCCTGCAGATAGGCATAATTTTGGCGCATACGTGCCAGGCAAGGCGCACGGAAATCATGACGTTTGGCTAAAAATTGCGGTGCCATGCGCTGAACCCAGCCTGAAACGCTTAACGTGGAATCGGTGATATAAGTCAGCCGAGACATGGCTTCGGAAACAAGTTCAGGATCGCCACCAAAGACAGCCCACCCCAGTTTATGCTGCGGTTGTCCGCAAACTTTGGACAAACCGCTCAAACTGATAACAATACCGCGATCGGCCATCGCTGCCGCAGGTTCGCTGACAAGTTCAGGATTGTCATTCAAACGATAGCTTGCAAAAACTTCATCGATAACAAGGACGATATGGCGTTTTGCACAAAATTCGATAAGACACTTAAGTTCATCGCATCTAATACAATGTCCTGTCGGATTGTTAGGGCTAACCACAATAATTGCCCGTGTTTGAGGCGTACAGGCCTGTTCCAATGCCCAGAAATCTATGGCCCATTCCCCGGCACAATCCTGCAGCGGAATTTCACGAAGCGTCACGCATTCCAGCGAACACAGGCAATCTAACAAAGGATAAGTCGGAGAACATGTGATAATTTCATCGCCGGGCGCACAAAACAGTTTGACCAAAGCGCCGACTGCTTCCGAAGTCGATGCAAACAGCTGAATACGTTCAGGCGTTGTCTGGTTTTGATAGATGTCTGCAATGGCCCGGCGTGTTTCCTGAATGCCTTGCGGTGAAGCAGTATAAGCTGCATTCAAAGCATGCGCAATCGCATCGGGTTCGGCTTCGACCTGCGGCAAACCGACTCGCGTGGGATTGCTGCCTGTCAAATCATATCCAATTTCACCTGTCGTTGCTGCGCGTTGACAAAATGCTGCCCATGAGGCATGACACGCATTTTCCTCAAGACCTTCAAGAGAAGGTGTCCGACTATGTGTAAAGTACATATTGATGATTCACCTCGTTAAACAAAATCTGAAACGCAATTACCGCCACCTCATGATGTCCTCTATAGGACTCATTGTCGGGATCGCATCGCTCGTCTTCTTTCATGCTCTGGGCAGCGGTGTCAAGCGCGTCGTGCTTGAAGACATGTTCGCCATCCGCCAAATCGAGGTTGTGCCCAGAATGTATGACTTTGGCATGACAAAGTTTACGCTCGTAAAACTTAACGAACGCGCCATCGACAAGCTCAGTCAAATTCCCGAAGTCGATGCCGTTTATCCTAAGATGAAGTGGACTTTTCCGGCATGGGCGACAGGCGGAAAAGAAGTTTTAGGCAAAAACTTTCGAGCTGAAGTCATCGCCGACGGTATTGCACCGCATTTGGCCCATGATTTGCCACATCCCGAACGTTTCAGAGACTGGAATGCCGAAATCAGCTGCAGAAATGATGCCGCTTGTCCTTTAGGACAGCAGTGTATGGAAGGCTTTTGTCAAAAAAAGCCCTGCAATCCGGACAGCAAAATCCTCGAATGTCCCGAACCGACTTATTGCGTGCCGGATACTCAAACCTGCGATATGCCTATCCCCGTGATCGTCAATCCAGCCTTGTTGAATGTCTATAATACAGGTCTGACAACGGCTTTAGGCAGCGGAACAGGTGTCAAATTGCCCAAATTAACGGCTGAAGCCTTGACCGGTTTTATTTTTGATGTCGAATTGGGCAACTCTTATTTGGGGGAAGCGGCCCAAGGCAAACCTCGCAAGCTCAAAATGCAATGTGTGGGCGTGTCCTCCCGGGCCATTCCCGTCGGTTTTACGATGCCTATCTCGTATGTTCGGCGTTTCAATGCCTATTTTAGCGGCGAATCCCAAGGCAGGCTGTACCATTCCATTGTTCTCGAAGCCAGCTCTAATGCCGCAGTTGCAAGTATTGCTCAGCGCGTCCGCGAACTCGGGTTTGAATTAGATGCCAGCCATGAACAGGCCGATCGCATCGGCATGATGATTTCAATTCTGACATGGCTATTTTCTTTGATAAGCCTTTTGATTGTCACGATCAGTGCTGTCAATATCGCTCAAACCTTTTTCATGATGATTTCAGAACGCCGGCTGGAACTTGGCATTTTCCGCGCACTTGGCGCAAGCCGAACACATATCGGCAGCATGATTATTCTTGAAGGATGTATTGTCGGAACAATGGGGGCCGCTTTAGGCATTGCCTTGGCCTTTGCCTGTATGGCTCTTGTAAACTGGGGAATTTTCCGCATGATGCCCGATATGCCTGTCCAGACAGACACTTTCTTTGATGTTTGTCTCATTTGTGTAATCTTGGTAGCAGCAGACTTTCGAGGTGCTTTCTCAATTTCTTCTGCTTCTTCTTTTACAGATGTACTTCTTTTTGCCGGTGCAACTTTTGTATCTAATGGTTCATCATCA